>DASTIQ010000303.1 GCA_035717485.1 Thermoanaerobaculia bacterium
CGCGACGACCTTCGGAATCGCGGCGATCCGCGACTCGAGCTCCCGGGCGAACGCGGTGCGCGCCGCGGGCTGGCGATACCGCTGTCCGGGCAGCGCGACCTGGAACGCGACCGCATGGCCCGGAGCGAAGCCGGGATCGACCGCCGTGAGGCGGACGAGACTGCGCAGGAGGAGACCGGCTCCGGCGAGGAGGACGAGAGCGAGCGCGGTCTCGGCGGCGACGAGGAGCGATCCCGCCGTTCGCACGGACCGCGTGGCGGTCGCGCTTCCTCCCTCGTGCAGGGCGGCGGCCGCCCCCGGCGCCGTCCGTGCCGCGAAGACGCCGAGTCCGAGCCCGACGGCGAGCGCGACGGCGGTGTTGAACGCGAGAACGGCCGCGTCGATCGAGACGCGCGCGTGGACGGGGAGCGGGAGCGGGCTCAGGGAGAGGAGAAACGGCAGGGCGGCGTAAGCCACGAGCGCGCCGGCGGCGGCCCCTCCGCCCGCCAGCAGCAGGCACTCCGCGACGATCAGGCGGAAGCGGTCCCATGCCCCGGCGCCGAGCGCCGCCCGGATCGCGAGCTCGCGCCGCCGTGCGGCCGAGCGGGCGAGCACCAGGCTCGAGACGTTCGCGGAGGCGATCAGGAGGACGAGCGCCACGGCGCCGAGCAGCGTCAGGAGCGCGGGGCGGATCTTCCCCAGGAGATGCTCGCGCAGCGGGACGACCCGGACCGCCGTCCGCGGGTCGCCGGCGGGACGGCCGTCGAGCCGGGTGGCGAGCGCCGCGAGTTCCTGGCTTGCCGCTTCGGGCGAGACGCCGCGCCGCAGGCGCCCCGCGACGGAGAGCATGCGGACGTATCCGCGGCTGTGCGAGAAGGGATTTCGTTCGAGGGGCGTCCAGAGGTCGGCGGCTTCCAGGAACTCGAACCCGGGGGCGGCGACACCGACGATCGTCGCCGCCTCGCCGTCGACCGAGAGCGTGCGGCCGACGATTCGCGGTTCGGCGCCGAAGCGCCTCCGCCAGAGGCCGTCGCTGATCACCACGACCGGGGCCGCCGTGCGGTGCTCGGCAGCCGTGAAGCCGCGGCCGGCCGCGGGCGGGATGCCGAGCACGTCGAAGAACCCCTCCGAGACGAAGTGACCCTTGATCTGCTCGGGATCGGACCCGCCGGTCAGGACGAAATTCCAGAGCGGCGAGACGGCGATGAGGCTCTCGAAGCTCCGGCTCTGCGCCCGCCACTGGCGGAACTCGTCGAAGGAGGCCGGGCGCTCGGCGGGCTCGCGTCGGGCATCGACTCCGGCGACGAACGCGAGCCGGTCCGGCTCCCGGTACGGGAGCGAACGCAGCAGCAGCGCGCGGACGACGCTGAAGACCGCCGTGTTGGCGCCGATTCCCACGGCGAGCGTCGCGATCGCGATCGCCGCGAACTTCGGGCGCCGGCGGACCATGCGCGCGGCGACCGCGATGTCCCGGACGAGATCTCGAACCATCGTCATTCCTCCCGGAGGGCCTTCATGGGATCGGTTTTCGCGGCGCGGCGCGCGGGGATCCAGCTCGCGGCGGCGGCCGCCAGGAGCAGGAAGAGGCACGTCGCCGCGACGGTGGCGGGGTCGGCGCGGCGGGTGTCGTAGAGCAGGCTCGCGATCGACCGGGTGAGCGCCATGGCGGCTGCCATGCCCGCGACCAGCCCGAAGGCGGCCAGCCGCACTCCCTCGCCGACCGTCTGCGCCAGGATCCGCCGGGGCGGGGCGCCGAGCGCGATCCGGACGCCGATCTCGGCGGAGCGCTGCCGCACGGAGTACGACAGAACGCCGAACAGCCCGATCGCCGCGAGCGACAGGGCGATTCCGGCGAAGACTCCCAGCAGCTGGCCGATCAGGCGGCGCGACCCGATCGACTCCCCGACGATGTCGTCCATCGAGCGAAGCTCCGAAAGGGGGAGGCCGGGGTCGATCGCACGGAGGCGCTGCCGGATGAGAGGACCGAGGAACGCGGGCGGACGAGACGACCGCAGCGCGAACAGCATCGAGGGGACCGTGTGCTGGAGCGCGGAGAGGTAGAACGCTTCGCGCGGCGCGGCATCGAGTCCGTCGCTTCGGACGTCCCCGACGACGCCGACGATCTCCGCGGGAGAAGTCGATCGGCCGATGAAAACGTGGCGCCCGACCGCGTCGCGGCCCGGAAAGAACCGGCGCGCGAGGCGGCGATTGACGACCACCCGGATGGGGGCCGACGGGCCGTCCGAATCGTCGAAGAGCCGGCCGGCCTCTCGCGGGATCGCGAGCGCCCGGAAATAGTCGAACGCGACCGTGTCGAACGAGACGATCGGGCGCTCTGCGAGGGGGAGGACCGGGCCTCCTTCGGCGGCGAGCAGGGTCTGCTGGCTTCCCGCCGACAGCGGCATCGCCTGGGCGGCGCCGACCGCGGTCACTCCGGGAAGGGACCCGAGTCCCTGCCGGAGTCTCGCGAAAAACGTCCGCATTTCGTCGGGCTTCCCGTACCGCGAGGATGGGAGATCGACCCGGGCGACGACGACGTGATCGGGACGGAATCCGGGGTCCACCGCTTCGAGGTGGAGGATCGTGCGGAACAGGAGGCCGGCCCCCATCAGGAGGGCGACGGCGAGCGCGACTTCCGAGACGACGAGAATGTCGCGGATCCGCCTCCGGCGCGCCCCGCCGACGGCCCGGCCGGCGTTTTCGGCGAGCGCCGTCCGGATGTCGGTCCTCGCTCCCTGCAGCGCGGGGGCGAGACCGAAGATCAGCCCGGTCGCGACCGCGACGCCGGTCGTGGCGGCGAGCACGCGGAGATCGAGATGGATCTCCGATGCCCGGGGAACGTGCCGGGACGCGAGGGCCACGAGCGGCGGCAGCGCGATTCTCGCGAGGACCACGCCGAGAATGCCGGCGGCGACGCTCATCACGACGCTTTCGGCGAGGAACTGCCGGACCAGGCGTCCTCGGCTCGCTCCGAGGGCCTTCCGCACGGCCACCTCGCGCCCCCGCTCGATCGCGCGGACGAGCAGCAGGTTCGTCACGTTCCCGCAGGCGATGACGAGCACGAGCGCCACGGCGCCGAGAAGGATCAGCAGCATGGGCTTCGCCTCTCGGGCGAGGTCCTCGGCGAGGGGGACGAGACGGTAACGAAGGCCCTCGTCGAGGAACCCGGTCCGGCGGTCGATCGCGGCCATCCGGTCCAGATCGGCTTTCGCCTGCGCCGGAGAGACGCCGGGCTTCACGCGCGCCACGAGGTCGAGGTACGTCGAGCCGCGCTCGACGTTCCCGCGGTTGAGGAAGCTGGGTGAATCGATGCGCGGAATCCAGACGTCGACGTCGTCGTCCGGGAAATGGAAGCCGGCCGGAAGGATGCCGACGACGGCGTGGGGCGATCCGTCGATGTCGATCGACCGGCCGAGGATCCCCGGATCGGCGCCGAAGCGCTCGCGCCAGATGCGGTTGCCGAGGAGGACGGCGTCGGGACCCCCGGGAGATTCCTCGGCGGGCACGAAGTTTCGTCCGATCGACGGCCGGACGCGGAGCGTCCGCAGGACCTCCGGAGAGACGCGCGCGGCGTGGAGCCGGGCCGGTTCGCCTCCTCCGGTCAGGTTCACCGAGTCGAGGACGAACGCTCCCACCGATTCGAAGGTCCGATTCTGCGCGGAGATGTCGAGGTACCTCTGACGGGAGACCTCCGCCAGATCGAGGCCCCGCTCCGGCGCCGTGGCCCAGATCCGGACGATCCGCGCCGGGTCCTCGTACGGCAGCGGGCGGAGGAGGACGGCGTCGACCACGCTGAAGACGGCGGTGTTGGCGCCGATGCCGACCGCGAGCATGCCCGCGGCGACGAGCACGAAGCCGGGAGAGCGGCGAAGCGAGCGGACGGCCCGGGATAATTCGCCGAGGATTCCGTTCATCCTATTCGGCCCGCAGGGCGGTCATCGGGTCGACGGAAGACGCGCGCCGCGCCGGAAGCCAGGCGGCGACGGCCGCGGTCGCGAGCAGGATGGCGGCGGAGGAGGCGAGCACGACGGGGTCGAGGACGCCGAGCCCGAAGAGCTGGCTGCGCAGGACGCGCGTCGAGGCGACCGCGCCGGCCGCGCCGACGGCGAGTCCGGCGAGCGTTTGCGCGAGCGCGTCGCGCATCACGGACGTCCGGATGCGCGAGGCCGTCGCCCCGAGCGCGATGCGCACGCCGATTTCGCGGGTCCGGCGGGCGACCGAGAACGCGAGCGCCGCGTAGAGGCCGATCGCGGCCAAAAGGAGCGCGAGCGCCGCGAACGAGCCCGTCAGGATCGCGAAGACCCGTTCGACCGAGAGCGCGCCGTCGATCGCGTCGTCCTGCGTCTGCAGGTCGACGACCGGCAGGTTCGGGTCGAGCGAGGCGACGGTTTCCCGGATCGCGGCCATGGTCGCGCCGGGCTCGCCGACGCTCCGAACATGGAAAAGCATCTCGTCGGGGGCGACGGGTCTCTCCCGATAGGTCATGTAGAAGGTCGGCGGAGCGGCGTCGCGGAGCCGGTTGTAGCGGACGTTTCCCGCGATCCCGACGACGGTGACCGGGGGCCGGGCGGGCCCGAGCCGGATCGATTTGCCGAGCGGATCCTCGCCGGGGAAGACGATTCGGGCGAACTCGCGGTTGACGACCGCCGAGGGCGCCTGCGGCGACCGATCGCGCTCGTCGAGGGGACGGCCGGCAACGACCGGGATGCGGAGGGTGTCGAAGTAGCCCGCGCCGACCAGATTGACGTGCACGTCCGTCTCGCGGGGGTCGCCCGGCGTCGAGATCGTCGTCGTCGATTCTCCTCCGCCGACGGTTCCGTGGAGAGCGAGGGTCGCGGAGGCGACGCCCGGGATCGCCTCGAGCCGTCGTCGAAGTTCGTCGTAGAAGCCGGCGAGCCGCTCCCCGGCATAGCCGTTCAATCCGGGACGGACCGAAAAAAGAACGAGGTGGTCCGGGCGGAACCCGAGATCCACCCGGCGCAAGTTCGCGAGCGTCCGCGCGAACAGGCCCGCGGCCGTGACGAGCACGAGTCCGAGGGCGACCTGGGCCGCGACGAGCGCTCCCGCGCCGCGGGTCCCGGCGCGTCGTGCGCCGCCGATCGGCATCGCTTCTTTCAACGACGGGGTGAGCTCCGCGTGCGACACGCGCCACGCCGGAAGGAGACCGGCGAGGACCCCGGTGGCCGCCGCGGCGGCGAGACCGAAGAGGAGCACGCGCCCGTTCATCGGGGATGCGAGGAGAAGCGGATGCCGGCTCCGCGCCATGACGGAGAGCACCGCGGCCGTCAGCGTCTGGGCGACGATGACGGCGGCGGCGCTGGCCCCGATGCCGAGGACGATGCTTTCGGTGAGGAGTTGGCGGACCAGGCGGCCGGTGTTCGCGCCGAGACTCCGCCGGATGGCGATCTCGCGGGTGCGGGAGGTCGCCCGGGCGAGGAGCAGGCCGGCCACGTTCGTGCACGCCACCGCGAGAACGAGGATCGAAAGGCCGAAGAGGATGAGCAGAGGCGTCGCGAGCCGATGCCGCGTCCAGTCTTCTCCCCGGGCGAGAGGACGCAGCGCGAGGACCGGCCGGCCCGGCTCGTCGCCGGCCGAGCGGGGGGGAAGGAATCGGTCGAAGATCGCGCGCGATTCCTGGAGCGCGACGGGGGAACGCACGCCGGGCCGGAGGAGGCCGCCGATCTCGATCCACCACGTGCCCGGGTCGCGGTACGGATCGAGGCCCTGTCCCATCCAGTCCGGAAGCACGGCGGGGAACGATCGGAGCGGCATCCAGAGATCCGGCGCCGACCCCGGCTCGAGCCCGAAGAACGCGCCGGGAAGGACGCCGACGAGCAGAACGCTCCGGCCGTTGATCAGGATCGGCCTTCCGACGGCCCCGCGATCACCTCCGAGGAGGCTCTCCCAAAAGCGGTGCGAGATCACGGCCACGGGCGGGGCTCCGGTCCGGTCGTCGGAGGGGAGGAGCGTGCGTCCGATCGAGGGAGGAACGCCGAGGACGTCGAAGAACGACCCGGACACGAACCGTGTCACCGCGGAGGAACCGCGGCCGGCGATCTGGATGTTCACGGAAGGGTCGTTCGCCATGATCGCAAAGGTCCGCGAGAACGCGCGGCTCTGCGACTGGAATGCTTCGAAGACGGGATACGGGAAGGAAGTGGTCCACGTCGCCCCGGTCCGCTCGTCCTTCCGCGAGCTCCCCTCGAGGTCCTGCACGATTTTGGGCCAGGCGCGCGCGGACCACGTGAGCAGAGCGAGGGAAGAAGGCTCGCGGACCGGCAAACGGCGCATCAGGAGCGCGTCGACGACCGAGAAGACCGCGAGGTTCGCGCCGACGCCGAGCGCGAGAGTCGCGATCGCGGCCGCGGCGAGTCCGGGTCGCCGCGCGAGCGACCGGAAGGCATACCGAAGGTCGTTTCCGAATCCGGTCATGTTTCTCCCTCACTCCTGTCGAAGGGCGGCCATCGGGTCGATCGACGAGGCGCGGCGCGCGGGAAGGAGCGCCGCGATCAGCGCGACGGCGAAGAGGATCCCGGAGACCGCCGCGTAGGTCGCCGGGTCGAACGGCTTCACGCCGAAGAGGATCCCGGAGAGGAGACGCGTCAGCAGGAGCGCTCCCGCCAGCCCGGCGGCGAGCCCGATCCCCGCGAGCCGGGCCGCTCCGCCGAGGACCATCGCGACCACGTCGCGCCGCCGGGCGCCGATCGCGATCCGGACGCCGATCTCGCGCGTGCGCGCCGCGACGGCGTAGGAGAGGACGCCGTAGATCCCGATCGCGGCGAGGGCGAGCGCCGCGGCGGAGAAGACCGCGAGCAGGAACGCGTAGAAGCGCGGCGCCGAAACCGACCGGGAGACGACCTCTTCCATGGACGTCATCCCCACCACCGGTAGGTCCGCGTCCATGCGGCCGACGGCGTCCCGGACCGCCCGTCCCGCCGTTTCGGGCCGCTGCACGGTCCGGACGACGACGGTCAGGCCGGAGACCCCGACCTGGTCGAGCGGAAAGTAGGCGGCGGGCGCGGGCTCCTCGGAGAGGGACTCGTCGCGCGTGTCGCCGACGATGCCGACGATCGTTCCTTCGACGTTCTCCTTCACCGGTCGCGCCCCCATTCGGAGGTATTTCCCGATCGCGTCCCCGTTCGGCCAGAACCGGCGGGCGGCGGATCGGGTGATCAGGAGCACGCGCTGTCCGCCCCGGCGGTCGTGATCCGTGAACAGCCGCCCGGCGACGAGGGGGATCCGCATCGTCGAGAAGTAATCGGGGGAGACGACGCGGAGGTTCATCGACGGCTCGTCGGATTTCGCGACCGGAGCGCCCTCGACCGTGAACGAACTGCTGAAGCTCGAGGTCGAGAGCGGCGCGCAGAAGACGGCGCCCGACGCCCGCACCCCGGGGATGCGGTCGAGCCGGGCGAGGAGGTCCCGGTAGAACGCCGAACGCGAGGCGGGATCCTTGTACTTCGCGTCGAGCGAAAGGTCGAAGGTGAGGACGTGGTCCGGCCGGAAGCCGGGATCGACGCGCACGAGGTTCGCGAAGCTCTTGACGAGGAGCCCGGCCCCGGCGAGGAGCAGGAGCGCGAGCGCCATCTCGGCGGCGACGAGGAAATCGCGCGTCCGCCGGCGGGCAGGACGGTCGCCGGGCGCGGTTTCCCGGAGAGAAGCCGGAAGGCTCGACGCGGTCGCGCGGAGCGCCGGCGCGAGCCCGAAGAGGATCGCGGTCGCGGCGGCGATCGCCGCCGTCGCGGCGAGCACCGCGCCGTCGATCCCCGCTTCCGCGAGCCGCGGGATGTCCGTCGGGCCGAAGCGGGCGATCCATCGGTCGGCCAGGACCGCGAGGCCCACGCCGGCCGCGGTCCCGGCCGCCGCGAGCAGCATCGATTCCGTGAGCAGCTGGCGGACGATCCGGGCGCGTCCCGCGCCGAGCGCCCGTCGCACGGCGATCTCGCGCTCGCGCCGGGCCCCCCGGGCGAGCAGCAGGTTCGCGACGTTCCCGCATGCGATCAGCAGCACGAGGGTGACCGCGCCGGTCAGGACGAGGAGCGCGGGCTTCACCTTCCCGACGATCTGTTCCTTGAGGATGCGGAGGGAGACGGTATGTCCCTTGTCCTGGTCGGGATACGCCGCCGCCAGACGCGCCGCGATCCCCTTCATCTCGGCCTCCGCGGTGGCGAGCGACACCCCGTCGCGGAGACGGCCGACGACCGAAATGTAATGGGCTCCCCGCTGGCGCCCGACGTCCGGACCGAAGTCGAGCGGCGTCCACAGGTCGTGGCTTCCGAGCGGAAAAACGAGGTCCGCCGTGGCCACGCCGATCACGGTGTACGGTTCGCCCCCGAGGCGGATCGTCGAGCCGACCGCGTCGGGCCGCCCGCCGAACCGGCGCAGCCACAACGCGTGGCTCAGGACGGCGACGTGGTCCTTGCCGGCCGCGCACTCCGCCGGGGAGTACACGCGGCCGAGCGCCGGCCGCACCCCGAGAACGGAGAAGAACGAGCCCGTCGTCGAGGCGTAGTCCACCTGCTCGGGTTCTCCCGATCCGGTCAGCGGATCCGAGCTCCGCGCGTAGGCGGCGAGGTCCGAGAACGACCGGTTCTGCGCGCGCCAGTCGAGGAAGTTCGGGGGGGATGCGGTCATCCCGAGCATGTTCTTCTCCGGCATGTCCTCGCGGATCATCACGAGGCGGTCGGGACGCGGGAACGGGAACGGCCGGAGGAGGACGCCGTTGACGACTCCCAGGACCGCCGTGTTGATGCCGATCCCGAGGGCGACGGTCGCGATCGCGACCGCGGTGAACGAGGGAGTCCGCCGGAGGCCGCGCCAGGCGTAACGAAGGTCCGAGACCAGGTCCGTCATCATCGTCTTCTCCTCACGATTCCCGCAGGGCCGCCGCCGGGTCGAGCCGCGTCGCGCGGCGCGCCGGGACGAGGGAGGACGCCAGTGCGAGGCCCGCCGCGAGCACCGCGACGACGCCGAACGTCCCGGGGTCGCGGGGGCCGACCCCGTAGAGCTGACCGGCGAGGAGCCGCGTGGCGGCGAGCGAGCCCGCGAGCCCGAGCGCGACCCCCGCCGCGATACGGCCGGCGCTCCCGCCCGCGACGAGGCCGAGGATGTTTCCGCGGGTCGCGCCGAGCGCGATGCGGATGCCGAACTCGCGGCTCCGCTGGAGGACCGACTTCGAGGCGACGCCGTAGATGCCGATCGCGGAGAGGAGGAGAGCGATTCCCGCAAAGACGTTCAGGAGCACCGCCGCGAACCGGCGCTGTCCGGCCGACGCCGCCCGCGTCTGCTCCATCGTGGCGACGCCGTCGACGACCTGGTCGCGGTCGAGCTCGCGAACGGCGCGGCTCGCCGCGGCGGCCACCGCGGCGGGAGCGCGCTCCGCCCGGATCACCAGCGTCATGTCGTTGTCGGCCCGGAACTGTTCCTCGGGGAGGTAGATCTGGGGCGAGGGGGGAACGTCCAGGCCCCGGTGCCGCACGTCGCCGACGATGCCGACGATCGTTCGCCACGGCCCGTCCGTTCCGCCGACCTTCACGCGGCGGCCGAGGGCGTCGGCGGTTCCCCAGAAGCGGCGCGCGAGCGTCTCGTTCACGACGACGACCGGGTTCGCCCCCGCCCGGTCGGCCGCGGTCAGCCCGCGTCCCTTCCGAAGCGGGATCCCCATCGCCGCCAGATACTCCGGGCTCACCGAAAAACGATCCGCCGAGGGGTCGTTTTCCGGATTCGCGTTGGGCCGGTCCTCCGCGTGGACGCCGTAGGCGTCGAAGTCGTTGCCGAGAGGAAGCTGGCTGACGACCGCCGCCGATCGGACTCCCGGGAGCGCGCGGACGCGGTCGAGGGCCCGCCGGTAGAACGCGACGATCGCGGCGTCCTCCCGGAACCGCGGTCCGGAGAGATGGACCTTCATCGAGACGAGGTTCTTCGGCTCGAAACCGGGGTCGACGTCGAAGAGGCGCGCGAGGCTCCGGATGAGAAGGCCGGCGCCGCAGAGCAGGACGACCGCGAGGGCGACGTCGAGGACGACGAGACTGCCGAGGAAGCGGCGACGCCCGGGTCCCGCCGTTCCTCCCGAAACGTCGGCGATCGCCGCGGCGGGGTCGATCCGGTTCGCCGCGAGCGCGGGGGCGAGGCCGAACGCGATCCCCGTGGCGATCGAGACGGCCGCGCAGGCGAGGAGAACGCGGACGTCGATTCCCACGCCGGAGGTCCGCGGAAGGTCGATCGGGGCCGCGAGGAGCAGGGCGCGCGCGGCGGCGCCGGAAAGGACCAGACCCAGCGCGCCTCCCGTCAGCGAGAGGAGCAGGCTTTCGGTCAGGAGCTGGCGGACGAGCCGCGCGCGTCCGGCGCCGAGAGAAATGCGAACGGCGATCTCCCTCCGGCGCTCCGCCATCCGCGCGACGAGGAGGCTCGCGACGTTCGCACAGGCGAGGAGGAGAACGAGCGCGACGGCGCCGAGCAGGATCAGAAGAGGCGTGCGCACCGGTCCGAAGATCGTCTTCGCGAGCGGCTCGACGGCGACCCGGGTCGAGTCGTACTCGGTCGGAAACGCCCGGGCGAGCGCCGCCTGGATGGCCGAGAGATCGGCCGATGCCCGCGCCATGGTGACTCCCGGCTTCAGACGCCCGAATGCCCGCAGGTGATGGCAGGTGCGGCAGGCCCAGGCGAGCGTGGCGTCGTAGCCGAGGGGGGCCCAGATCTCCGTTTCGCCGCGCCGGCTGATCGCGAAGACGGATTCGAATCCCTCGGGAAGGACGCCGACGAGCGTGTAGGTCGTCCCGCCGAGCGAGATCGTCCGGCCGACGACCGACGGATCGCCGCCGAACCCGCGGACGAACAGCCCGTGCCCGATGATCGCGACGTGATTGCGTCCCGGGCGGTCCTCTTCGGGGAGGAAGTCCCGCCCGAGGGCGGGACGGACCCCGATCATCCGGAAGAATCCCTGGCTCACGCGCAGCCCCTCGAGCGGCACGGCCGAAGCGCCTCCGAGGAGCGTCGGGCTCCAGTAGGACGCGACGGCGATGTCCTCGAAGCTCTTCGTCTGCCGCCTCCAGTCGGCGTAGGTGGCCCAGCCGACGTTGTCGCGGTTCCCGGCCGGGTCGAGCTCGGCGAGCGAGGCGATCGCCTCCGAGTGCGGGAACCGGAGCGGACGCAGGAGCACCCCGTCCACGACGGAGAAGATCGCGGTGTTCGCACCGATCCCGATCGCGAGCGTCGCGATCGCGACCGCCGTGAAGCCCGGCGACTTTCGGAAGCCGCGCAGCGCGAATCGGACGTCCTGGAGCAGACCGCTCATGGCTTCTCCTTCACTCTTCTCTCAAGGCCTTCATCGGATCGATGCGCGCCGCGCGGCGGGCGGGAAAGTAGGCGGCGGCCATCGCCACCGCGACGAGGATTGCGGGCACGGCGGCGAAGACCGCGGGGTCTCCCGCCGAAACGCCGAAGAGCACGGAACGCAGCACGCCCCGGGCGGCGTAAGCCGCCGCGAGCCCGGCCGCGATTCCGATCGCGACCGCGGGAACGATCCTTCGCACGACGCCGGCCACGACCTCCCTTCGCGTGGCGCCGAGCGCCATCCGGATTCCGATCTCCCGGGTGCGGCCGGCCACGATCCGGCCGACGACGCCCCAGAGGCCGCCTGCCGAGAGCGCCAATCCGACCGCGGTGAAACCGCCGAGGAGCACGAGGAGGAAACGTCGTCCGGCGAGAGAGCGGTCCGCCACCTCTTCCAGGGACGCGACTCGATAGAGCGGCTGCCTCGGATCGACGCGCCGAACCGCCGCGGCGAGGGTCTCGGCGATCCTGCGCGGCGGGACGCTCGTCCGAATGACGAGGGTCATGGCGCTCATGGGCCGCTGCGCCGCGGCGTAGTAGATCTCGCTCGTCGGCGCCGTGTCGACGGCGAGGCGCACGTCTCCGGCGACTCCCACGACGGTGAACCAGGGACGCGGCTTGCCCGTTCCCTCCCGGGCGTTCGTGAAGCGCCGCCCCAGCGGGTCCTCGCCGGGCCAGAATCGCCGGGCCGCCGCGGCGCTCACGACGGCGACGAGAGGTTTCCCGGCGTCGTCGGTCGGGAGCAGGGAGCGGCCGCGGAGCACCGGAATCCGCATCGTCGAGAAATAGTCGGGCGCGACAATCGCGACGTCGGTCGAGGGAACGTTCGCCGCGGGTGGTTCCGGACGGCCTTCGACGACGATTCCATCCTGACGGTCTCCGGAGCCGAGCGGGAGCGGATTGACGGCGGATGCCCGGGTGACGCCCGGCAGGCGGCGAGATTCGGCCAGCACCGCGTCGAAGAAGCCGGGCCCCCGGGCCGGGTTCGACGCCTCTTCCGGAGCGTCGAGCCGCGCGGTGAGGAGGTGGGACGGCACGAATCCCGGGTCGACCCGAAGGAGCGCCCAGAAGCTCCGCCCGAGCAGCCCCGTCCCGCAAAGGAGGACGAGGCACAGCGCGATCTCGCCGGCGATGAGCGTCGCCGCGACGCGCCCGCGGCGGGGGCCGTCTCCCTCGCGGCGGGCGAGGAGGTTCGGGCTCCTGGCGGAACGGAGCGCGGGGACGAGCCCGAAGAGGATTCCAATCGCCAGCGTGACGGCGGCGAGGACCGCGAGAACGCCTCCGTCGAGCTTCACCTCGTCCAGGCGCGCGATCTCGATCGTCCGCGACGACACGACGACGCGAAGGAGAGCCTGCGCCAGAACGAGCCCGGCGAGGGCGCCGGCGGCCGCGAGCACCACGCTCTCCGTCAGGAGCTGCCGGACGAGCTGCCGTCGCGCCGCGCCGATCGCGAGGCGGATCCCGATCTCACGTCGTCGCTCCGACCAGCGCGCCATCAGCAGGTTCGAGATGTTCGCGCACGCCATGAGGAGGAGCAGCAGGGCGGAGCCCGAAACGATGAGGAGGGCGGGACGGACGTCTCCGACCACGCTCTCCTGGAGCGACTCGAGTTCGATGCCGTTCTTTCCGTTTTCGGCGGGGTACGCCGCCGCCAGCCGCCGGCGCACGAGCTCCATGTCGGAGCGGGCCGCCGCCAGCGACACGCCGGGCCGGAGGCGGCCGATGGCATAGAGGCCGGGATGGCTCTGGCGCATCATCACGTCGGAACCGGGGTCACGGGCCCACGGTCCGAGGGGCGTCCACAGGTCGGCGTCGCCGTAGTCGTAGAACCGGACGTTCGGCGGGGCAATGCCGACGACCGTCCGGGCCGACCCGCCGATCACCAGCGGACGCCCGACGATCGAGCGGTCCGCGCCGAAGCGCCGTTCCCAGAGCGCGTGGGAAACGAAGACGACCGGCGGCGCTCCGGGAAGATCGTCGGCCGGTTCGAGCGTGCGTCCGAGAAACGCCGGCAGACGCAGGGTCGCGAAGAAATTGCCGGAGACGACATGCGCGTTGAGCCTTTCCGGCGGAGCGCCGGGGAGGGTCGTGCTCGTTCCCGTGAACGCCGCGAGCGACTCGAAGGAGCGGTTTCGGTCTCGCCAGTCGAGATAATTCGGATACGAAACCGAGATTTCCGAGCCGTCCCGGCGCGTCTCGGCCAGTCGGACGAGCCTCCGCGCCTCGGGGTAGGGGAGGGGGTCGAGCAGGACGCTCTTCGCGACCGAGAAGATCGCGGTGTTCGCGCCCGTTCCGAGCGCCAGGATCAGAACGGCGAGCGCGGTGAATCCCGGCCGCCTGCGGAAGCCGCGCAGCGCGAATCGCACGTCCTGGAGCAGACCGCTCATGGCTTCTCCTTCACTCTTCTCTCAAGGCCTTCATCGGATCGATGCGCGCCGCGCGGCGGGCGGGGAACCACGCCGCCGCGATTCCCGTCGTGAAGAGAAGGGCCGAGACGGCGGCGAAGGTGGCGAGGTCGGCCGGCCTCACGCCGAACAGGAGGCTCGTCAGGAGCCGGCTCGCGACGGCGGCCGCGGCGATTCCGGCGAGGAGACCCGCCGCGACGACCCGCGCGCCCTCGCCGACGATCAGGCTCACGACTCGGCCGCTCCGCGCGCCGAGCGCGATGCGGATCCCGATCTCGCGCGTCCGCTCCGTGACGCGGTACGAAATGACTCCGTAGATCCCGATCGCGGCGAGGAGGAATGCCGCTCCGGCGAATCCCGCCACGGCCTGGGCGAGATGGCGCCGGGAAGCGAGCGACTGCGAAACGAGATGCGGATAGACGTCGAGATCGTCGGTCGGGAGCTCGGGATCCGCCGCGCGGAGGCGCCCGCGGATGGCGGCGAGCAGAGCGGCGGGCGAGCGCCGGGCGCGCACCACGAACACCGCCCGCCGGACCGGCCACTGCCCGAGGGGGACGTCCACTTCGGGGACCGCCGGAAGGTCCAGGCTCTCCTGCCGGACGTCGTCGGAGACGCCGACGACCGTGCGCCAGGGATTGGCGGGATCGCGGCGGCCGATCTTCAGCCGGCGCCCGATCGGATCCTTGCCGCTCCAGAACCGGCGGGCGAAGGCGCCGTTGACGATCGCGACGGGCTCGGAGCCGGCGCGGTCGCGGACGTCGAAGGAGCGGCCGCGCTCGATCGCGATCCCGAGCGCGCGGAACGCGGACCCGCCCGCCACGCGGTACTGGACGTGCGGCGGATCGATCGCGGGATCGTCGTCGCCGTCGAGGAGCAGCCCCGAACCCGAGTCGTTTCCCGAGAGCGGAATGATGTTGACGACCCCCGCCGAGTCCGCGCCCGGAATCGATGCGAGATCGACCGCCGTCCGTTCCAGGAAATCGGCGGCCGCCGGAAGCGACGGATATCGAGCCTCCGGCGGATCGACGGAGACCGCCGCCACCTTCGCGGGCTCGAATCCGGGATTCACGCGCTCGAGGTTCCAGAACGTGCGAAGAAGGAGCCCGCCCGAGAGGAGGAGCACCAGGGAGAGGGCGACTTCGCCGGCGACGAGCGCCTGGCGCAGACGCGTTCCGGAACGCGGAGCGGAAGGGAGCGATCCGGCGAGTCCCGCTCGGGTCCGGGCGTTCTCGCCGACGGCCTGGAGCGCGGGCGCGAGACCGAACGCGACGCCGGTTGCCGCCGCGAGTCCCGCCGCGAAGAGGAGCGAGGCCGGGTGGAGGCCGATCTCCGGGCCGCGAGGCATCCCGAAAAGGAACGCCGCGGCGCTGGCCACGCCGATCGCGGCGAGGCCGATTCCGGCCGCGGCTCCGGCGGCGGCGAGGACGACGCTCTCGGTCAGGAGTTGCCGGACGAGGCGAAGCCGGCTCGCCCCGACCGCGAGACGGATCGCGATCTCGCGCCGGCGGCGGGACGCGCGCGCCAGCAGCAGGTTCGCGAGGTTCGCGCACGCGACGAGCAGGACGAAGAGGATCGCCCCGAGCGCGACGCGGAGGGAGCCCGCGGCCGGCCCGGCCATGTCCTCGCGCAGCGGAGCGATTCCGATCCCGTCTCCGCGCGAGACCGGGTGATCTCGCGCGACTGCTTCGGCGATCGCGCTCATCTCGGCCCGGGCTCGGGAGAGCGGCACGCCCGCCTTGAGCCGTCCGAAGACGTCGAGATGGTGACTGTGGAAATTCGCGGAGGCGACGGCGTCGAAGACGAGGGGAGCGATCGCGTCGACCTTTCCATACCAGTTGAAGCCCTCGGGGAGGACCCCGACGACCGTCGTCGGCCGGCCGTCGAGGAGGATCGATCCACCGACGATCCTCGGGTCGCCCTGGAGCCGGGTCTTCCAGAGCGCCGAGCTGATGACCGCGGTCGCCGGCGCTCCGGGACGCCCCTCGGCCGGCGTGAAGAACCGGCCCGCGAGGGGTCGCACGCCCAGGAGCTCGAGGAAGTTCGCGCTCGTCCGGATTCCCTCGATCTGGTGGGATTCGCCGCCCGACGTGAGCGTGAAGCCGGGATAGAGGACCGCCGCCAGCCCGTCGAAGGACCTCGCCCTCGCCTGCCAGGCGACGAATTCGCCATCGGCGACGACCGTCTTGTCGATTCCCTTCGCGGGGCGGGTCTCGAAGAGGCGGACGAGCCGACCGGGCCCGGGGAAGGGGAGAGGCTTCCAGAGCACCGAATAGATGACCGAAAAGACCGTCGTCGTCGACCCGATCCCGAGCGCGAGCATGAGGACCGCGACCGAGGTGAAACCGGGGCTCTTGCGCAGTCCCCGCAGCGCGTACCGGACGTCCTGGAGAAGGGTGTTCATCGGGTCACCTCATTCCTCCCGCAGGGCCGTCATCGGATCCACCCGGGAAGCGCGAAGAGCGGGAACGAGCGCCGAGGCGAGGGCGATGCCTCCCAAGGCCGCGCCGACGGCGACGATCGTCGCCGGATCGGGCTGCGCGACGCCGTAGAGGATCGACCCGAGGAGCCGGCCCAGCCCGAAAGTCAGCGGAGCTCCGAACGCCAGGCCGAGCGCGCCGAGCGTCACGCCCTGTTGGAGGACGAGCCGGACGATTTCCGACGGGCGCGCTCCCAGCGCCATCCGGATGCCGATCTCCTTCGTCCTCTGCGCGACGCCGTAGGCGATCAACCCGCCGACCCCGATCGCCGCGAGGAGGAGCGCGAGGACGGCGGTGGTCCCGAGGAGTCCCGCCGCGATCCGGACCATGGCGGTGGATTCGAGAACGACCCCGTTCATCGTCCGGATCTCGTCGACGGGCTGCGCCGGATCGACGGCGGCGACGGCCCGGCGGGCGGGCGCGAGGAGCGCGCCGGGGTCCCCGGCGGATCGCAGGATCGCGAACATTCCCGGATTCGGCGCCTGCCGGAAGGGACGGTAGACGGTCAGCCGCGGAACCCGGTCGGACCAGTACTGGCGGACGTCGCTCGCGACGCCGACGATCGTGATCCACGGTCCGGGATCGTTGCCGGCGAAGAGACGAATGCGGCGTCCCGCCGCGCCGCCTTTCCCGTCGAGCCGCCGCGCGAGCTCTTCCGAGACGATCGCGACCTCCGGCGAACCGGGAGCGTCTCCCTCGCGAAAGTCGCGGCCGCTCCGGAGCGGAATCCGAAGCGAACGGAAATAGTCGGAGCTGATCGCCTGAACGTCGACGAGCGGGCGCTCGGACGGCGACGCGGCCGCGCGTCCTTCCGCTTCCATTCCGGCGGCGGGGAACGGGCCGAGATCGGCCGGCACCTGCTTCGAGAGGCTCGCCGCGCGGACGCCCGGGATCGCGCGAAGACCCGCGAGCACCCGGTCGAAGAACGCCGCCTGCCGGGAAGCGTCGCCCCGGGTCTCCTCCGAAAGGTGGATGCGCATCGTGATCACGCCGTCCGGATCGAAATCGCGATACGCGCCGATGAGTCCGCGGAAGCCGCGAAGGAGGAAGGCGGCGCCGGAGAGGAGAACGAGGGCGAGCGCCACCTGGGCGATGACGAGCGCGGTCTGCGTGCGCGCCCGCCGGGGATCCGCGCTCGCCCTTCCCGATCCGCCGAGAGAGTGAACGAGCGAAGTCCGCCTCAGGCGGAGCGCCGGCATCGCCGAGAAGAGGAGACCCACTCCGGCGGCGACGGCGGCGGTGAAGAGCAGAGCGGGAGTTTCGAGACGAATCGCGGTCCACCCCGGCAGCCATTTCGCGATCGACGAGGGAAGAGCGACGCGGATCAGCTTGAGGGCGGCGTCGGCGATCCAGAGGGCCAGGGCCGCCGCGGCGCCGGCGAGGAGCGTCCACTCGGCGGCGATGAGGGCGATCAGGCGCCCCCTCCCCGCGCCGAGGGCGCTCCGGATCGCCAGCTCGCGCCGGCGGCGGGCTCCCCGTGCGAGCAGGAGGCTCGCCACGTTGACGCAGGCGATGACGAGGACGAAGAGCGCGGCCGCTTCGAAGACGACCACGAAGGGCGCCATCGGACCGGAATGGGCGTCGCGAAGCGGAACGGTGAGGAAGCTTTTCCCGCCGAACGTTTCCGGGTAGTCGCGGCGAAGACGCGCTTCGACGGCGCCGACCCGGGCGCGCGCGGCCGGGAGGGACGTACCCGGACGGCGGCGCGCCACCATGAGAAAAGTCGGTATTCGGCGGTCGGCGCGTTCGGCCGGCGTCGGCGCCCACGGCACCCACACGTCGACGCCTCCCGGGGGATACGCGAAACTGCGGGGCATCACGCCGACGATCGTGTAGGCGCGGCCGTCGAGATTCATCGCCGAGCCGACCGCCGCCGGCGAGGCGGCGAGCCGGCGCCTCCAGAAGCCGTCGCTGACGACCGCCACCCGGTCGCGTCCCGGAACGTGCTCGTCGGGCGAGAAGAGGCGGCCGAGCTCCGGCGCGGCGCCGAGAGCGGCGAAGAACCCTTCGGTCACCGGGGAGCCGGCGACGTGCTCCGGATCGCCGATCCCGCCCAGGCGAAAGTCCCCGAACCCGCAGGCGCCGATCGACTGCCACGGACCCCGCTCCCGAATCAGGTCGTCGGCGTCGCCCGGAGGGACGAGGGATCGATGCCCTTCTCCTCCTTCATGCGAGGCAGGGCTGCCGGCTTTCGCGGGGAGGGATTCGAGGATGCTCACGACGCGCTCGAGGTGCGGAAACGGAAACGGCCGGAGGAGCAGGGCGTGGGCGACGGAGAAGACCGCGGCGTTCGCGCCGATGCCGAGCGCGAGCGTCCCGATCGCGAGAAGAGAGAACCCGGGATTCTTGGCGAGGCTCCGAAAGGCATGGCGGAAGGTGCGGGCGGCTTCGATCACGAGTTCCTCACTCTTCCCGCAGCGCCGTCAGAGGATCGATGCGGACGGCGCGGCGAGCCGGCACGGCGCACGCGAGGAACGCGATCGCGCCGAGCACGGCCGCGACCCCGATCAACGTCGCCGGGTCCGATCGCCCGACGCCGAAAAGGAATCCTTCGAAGAGACGTCCGAGGAGGAGCGCGCCGGCGAGCCCGGCGGCTCCGCCGAGAGCGACGAGGCGCATTCCCGACCCGACGACCATCCGGAAGACCGTGTCCGGCCGAGCGCCGATCGCGACGCGGACCCCGATCTCATGGGTCCGCTGGGCCACCGTGTACGAGATGACGCCGAAGATACCGATCGCGGTGAGCGCGAGGGCGAGCCCGGCGAAGAGGGCGACGAGGAGCGAATTGAACTTTTCGCCGGCGACCGAATCGGAGACGTAACGGGAGAGCGGCTGCGGCGCATACACGGGGAGGTCGGGATCGACGCGGCCGACGATTCGCCGGATCGACGCGAGAGCCGCCGCCGGACCGCCGGCGCTTCGGACGACGAGCCACATCGAGCTGAAACCGGCCTGCGCCTCGGGGACGTACACCATCGGGCCGGGTTCCTCGCGCAGTCCGTCGAGCTTGACGTCTCCGACGACCCCCACGATCTCCCGGAAGGCGGGTTGCTCGCTGCCCGACGAGACGCTCGGCCGGATCCGCCGTCCGAGCGCGTTTCCGTCGGGAAAGAACTTCCGGGCGAGGGCCTCGTTGACGACGGCGACTCCGGGGCCGTCGAGATCGTCGCGCCGATCGAACTCCCGCCCCGCCCGGACGGCGATCCCGAGCGTCCGGAAATACCCGGGCTCCGCCACCGCGAAGGCCGCTTCCCACGGAAAACGCCGGCTCGACGAGGAGACCGTCGGAGCGATGCCGGCGCCCGGCTCGAGGGCGAACCCGATCCTGTTTTCGAAACCGGAGAGGGGAAGCGGCATCACCGCGCCGGCCGAGACGATTCCGGGGGCGCTTCGAAGATCGTCGACGACCGATGCATAGGCCGCGGACGCCCGTTTCGCGTCCGGATACCGGAGCCCCGGCAGGTCGAGCCGCGCCGTGAGCACGCCTCGGGCGTCGAAACCCGGGTCGACGCGCACGAGCCGGGCGAGGCTGCGGAGCAGGAGTCCCGCGCCGGCGAGCAGGACGAACGCCACGGCGACCTCGCCGATCAGGAGTCCCGCCCGGAGCCGGTGCCGCCCGCCGCCCGCGGTCGAACCCCGCTCCCGGAGAGCGTCCGCGAGGTTCGGGGTCGCGGAGGCGATCGCCGGGGCGAGGCCGAAGAGGATGCCCGTCGCGAGCGAGAGCGCGAGGGCGAAGACGAGGACGCCCAGGTCGAGGGTGACGTCTCCCGAGCGCGGGACGCGTCCGCCGGAGGCCGCGAGGAGAGCGGGAACCCCCCAGGCCGCGAGAAGGGTGCCGGCGACGCCGCCGACGACCGCCAGGACGACGCTCTCGGTCACGAGCTGTCCGACGATCCGGATCCGGCTCGCGCCGATCGCGGCGCGAATGGTGATCTCCGCCCGCCGGGCGGCCGAGCGGGCGAGAACGAGGTTGGCCGCGTTCGCGCAGGCGATCAGGAGCACGAGCCCGACGGCCGCGATGAGCATCGTGAGGGCGGGCCGCGCGTTTCGCACGAGGGGCTCGGCCGCGGGAACGACGCGGACGCTGAAGTTCCCGTCCGTGTCGGGATATTCCTTCTGGAGGCGGGCCCCGATCGCCGTCATCTCGTTCTGCGCACGCGCGAGAGTGACGCCGGGCTTGAGCTTTCCGAACACGTCGATGAAGTGCGCGCCGCGCGTTTCCGCCGGTGACGGCCCGTCGCTCGACTCGTGGGCGAACGCGGCGGACAGCCACAGCTGTGCCGCGGAGCCGGCGACGGGAAGCCGGAATCCGGGGCGCAGGATTCCGATCACGGTGAACGCGCGACCGTTCAACCGCAGCGACGATCCGACGGCGTCCCGCCGCCCGCCGAGAATCGTTCTCCAGAAACCGTCGCTCACGACGATCACCCGCGCGCCGGCGCGGTCGTCTTCATCCGCGAAGATCCGGCCGGCCGCGGGACGCACGCCGAGAGCGCGCATCAGGCCGGCGGTGACCGCCGCGGCGTCGACGTGCTCCGGCTGCGTGGCGCCGCTGACGGAGAGGTCCATCGGATAGGTTCCACCGACCTCCTCGAAAACCGTGCTTCGCGATCGCCAGTCGGTCATGTCGGGGAAGCTCGCGGCACCCATCTCGGGTCCGTGGCTCGTCGCCGTCCGGAGCGCGACGATCCGGTCCGCATCCGGATACGGGAGAGGTTTCAGCAGCACTCCGCGCACGACCGAGAAGATCGCCGTGTTGGCGCCGATGCCGAGCGCGAGCGTCGCGATCGCGGCGGCGGCGAAGCCGGGCGACTTGCGGAGGGACCGGAGCGCGTAGCGGAGATCGTGGACGATGCTCATGGATCACTCCTCTCGCAGGGCGACGATGGGGTCGACGCGAAGGGCGCGCCGCCCCGGCACGACCGACGCCGCGAAAGCGACGGCCAGGAGGATCATCGCGACGGCCGCGTAGGTCAGCCCGTCGGTGGCGGCGACGTCGAAGAGGAGGGCCGAAAGCGCGCGCGACACGAGCGCCGCGCCGATCAGTCCGATCGCGACGCCGATCGACGCGAGGAGCATTCCGCGCCCGACGACGCTCCGCAGGATGTCGCGCCGGGCCGCGCCGAGCGCCATGCGGACCCCGATCTCATGGGTGCGCCGCGCGACGGAGTACGAGAGCACGCCGTAGATCCCGATCGCGGCGAGCGCCAGCGCGAGCCCCGCGAAGATGGCCGTCAGGAAGGCGCGAAAGCGCGGTTGTTCGGTCGACTCCGCGACGACGTCGGCGAGCGGACGAATGTCGTGGACGGGCTCGTCGGGGTCGATCTCCGACACGGCCGTTCGGAGGGCCGCCGCCACGACGTCGGGGCGGCGCGCCCGGACGACGATCGCCATGCCGTCGGCCGCGTCCTGGGCATAGGGCTGGTACAGCTGGTTCGGCGCCGCGGACTCGAGCGACTCGCTGCGGGCGTCGCCGATGATCCCGACGATCGTGACCCAGTCGTTCGGCCCCGGCTCGTCCGCGAGGGAAATCCGTCGGCCGATCGGATCCTGTCCCGGAAATATCCTGTCGGCGAGCGTGCGATTGACGATCGCGACCTTCGGCGCTTCACGAGTATCGGCGGCCGAAAAACGTCGTCCGCGCAGGAGCGGAAGCCCGATCGTCTCGAAGTAGCCGGGCATGACCGACTGCTGGAAGGCGAACAGGGGATTGGCGCGATCGCGGACGCGTCCCTCGACGACGAACGACAGGTGCCACAGGCGGTCCTCCTCGAGCGGGAGATTGGACACGGCGCCCGCACTCTCGACGCCCGGAAGAGCGCGCAGGCGATCGAGCAGACGCGCGCCGAAAGCCGCGATGTCGCGCCCCCGAGGGTATTTCGATTCCGGGAAGTCGAGCTGCGCGGTGACGACGCCTTCGGTCCGAAAGCCCGGATCGACGCGTTCGAGACGCCAGAAGCTCTTCAGCATCAAGCCCGCCGTGATCAGGAGCACGACCGAAAGCGCGAGCTCGGACGCGACGAGAACCCTCCCCGCCCGGCCTTCGCCTCCAGCCAGCCGCCGGTCGCCGTTCTTCAGCGAATCGGCGAGGCGCTTGATCGAGGCGTGCGTCGCGGGTGCGAGGCCGAAGAGAACGCCGGTCGCGACGGAGATCGCGAGCGCGTACGCCAGCACGACCAGGTCCAGCCGGGCCTGGTCGAGGCGAGGAATGTCGGCGGGACCGAAGCGCCGGATGAGCGCGACGCCCCCCGCCGCCGCGACGACCCCCAGCGCGCCGCCGATCAGGGAGAGCGCGACGCTTTCGACCATCAGCTGACCGATCAGGCGCCCGCGTCCGGCGCCGAGCGCCGCGCGGACGGCGATTTCGCGCGAGCGCGCCGTCGCGCGCGAAAGGAGCATGTTCGCGACGTTGACCGAGGCGATCGCGAGCAGGAGAAAGACCGACCCGAGGAGGGCGAGGAGCGCCGGCCGTGTGGGACCGGAGATTTCCCGGGAGAGCGGAAACGCGTCGATCTCGTGGTTGGTGTTCGATTTGGGGTACGTGCGCTGCAGAAAACGGGCGACGCCCGCGAGGTCCGCGCGGGCGGCGGCGAGCGTCACCCCGCGCTTCAAGCGGGCGACGACGCTCAGGTAGTGCCCGCTCCGGTTGTCCGGGCGGTATCCGTGGGTGATCGGGACGAAGAGATTCCCGGCCGTGGCCGCGGCAATGTTCGGAAGCCGGATTCCCTCCGGCGCGACGCCGATCACGGTAAAGGGCTTCCCGTCGAGCAGGATCTTTCTCCCGAGGATGTGCGGATCCGCGAGAAAACGCCGCACGAAGAAGCGGTGTCCGAGGACGACGACGTCGTCGCGGCCCTTCGTTTCCTCCTCCCGCCGGAAGCCGCGGCCGGGCTGTGGGGTGACGCCGAGGACGTCGAAGAAGCTCGCCGAAACGACGGCGCTGTCGACGCGTTCCGGCGGACCGTCGCCGGTCAAATTGAACGTCCAGCCGGAGTAGGCCGCCGCCCCGTCGAACGACCGGCTCCGGTCGCGCCAGTCGAGAAAATCCGGATAGCTCGCGACGACGTGGTCGCTCTTCGGCCGCCGTTCCCAGAGCATCACGAGGCGCTGCGGATCGCGGTAGGGAAGAGGCCGGAGGACGACGGCATCGACGACCGAAAAGATGGCCGTGTTGGCGCCGATTCCGAGGGCGATCGTCGCGATCGCGACCGCGGCGAAGCCGGGCGACTTGCGAAGCGAGCGCACGGCGTAGCGGATGTCGGAGAGGAGGTGGGAGATCATCGGTGAACCCTCATTTCATTCCGCACGAAGCACGGCCGCGGGGTCGACGCGCGCGGCGCGCCGCGCCGGCGGCCAGCAGGCGAAAACGGCGGCCGCGCCGAGGACCGCCGCGGCCGACGCGAGCGCCCGGGTGTCCAGCGCCGCCGTGGCGAAGAGGAACGCGGGCATGGCGCGGGCCATGGCGAAAGCGACGGCGGCCCCCGCGGCCATCCCTCCCGCGAGGAGCCGGGACGCGTCGCGAACGACGATTCCGCGGATGTCGGATCCCTCCGCGCCGAGCGCCATCCGAAGCGCGAACTCCTTGCGTCGGCGGAGGAGCACCGCGGAGAAGAGTCCGTGGATGCCGAGCGCCGCCAGGAGCACCGCGACGAGTCCGGCCCCCGACGCGACCCGGGCGGCGAGGAAGACGTCCGCCATCGACGACGAGACCTGGTCCCGCATCGTCATGACCTCGGTCACCGGAATCGCCGGATCGGCATCGCTCGCGGCCTGGCGGAGCCGCTCGAGCATCGTTCGGGGGTCGTGGGCGGTGCGGATCACGAGCCGCGAGTCGATCGGATGGCCGAACGGGAACTGCCAGTACGCGAGATACACGAACGGGACGGAGGACCGGGATGCCGGGCGGAGCTGCGCGTCCCGGAAAACGCCCACGACCGTGAACGGAACGCCGTCGACCAGGATCGCGCGACCGAGAGCGTCGGCGCCGGGCCAGATCCCATCCGCCAGAGAGGCGTTGACGAGCGCGACGGCGGGAGAGCCGGTCCGGTCGCCCGCGTCGAACTCGCGTCCGTGCAGGAGCGGGATGCCGAGCGTGGCGAGGAACCGGGGGCCGATTTCGTGGTATCCGACCCGGCGTCCCGGCGCGGCGGCGGCCGCCGCCGTCGTGACCGTCGCTTCGCCCGTTTCCCGCCACGCGAAGCCGGCGCCGCGGGCCAGGCTGACGGATTCGACTCCCGGCATCGCTTCGAGGCGGCGAACCACCTCCCGGGTGTACCGTTCGGCGCGATCGGCGGAGGCGCCGACGAGCCGCGGGCGCAGACGCATCAGGGCGACCCGCGACGGATCGAAGCGCTTTCCGGAGCGGATGCTCGAGGCGCTGCGGGAGAGGAGGCCGGCGGCCGCGACGAGGGCGAACGAGAGGGCGATCTGGCCGGCCACGAGGAATGCGCGGTGACGGCTCTTTCCCGGGTCGCGGTCGTCCTTCAGCGCGGCGACGACGTTCGATCGGACCGCGTGAAGGGCGGGAAACAACCCGCAGAGCAGCCCGCCGAGGAGAGCGAGCGTGAGCGACGACAACCAGACGCGGACGGAGAGGGCAACCGGGAAAGCCCGGACGTAACCTTCCGAATCGGCCGTGTAGAAGGGGAGGACCCCCCCGCGCGCGGGAACCGAGAGGAGGACGCCGAGCGCGCCGGCGGCGCCGGCGGCGAGCAGGCTCTCGACGACGAGCTTCCGGACGAGCCGCGAGGGGGCGCATCCCAGGCTGCGCCGGATGGCGAGCTCCCTGCGCCGCGCCGCCGCCCGGACGCCCTGCACGCCGGCGACGTTGGCGCACGACACGAGGAGCAGGAGGAGAGCCATCGCGGCGAGGAGGCGCATCGACGGAAGCATCGACCGCCGGACCCCGTCTTCGACTCCGCGCGCCCGATCGGCCACGAGGACGGCCCGCCGTTTCTCTGCCCCGCCGCGTCCATCGAGCGCGGGCCCGAGCGCCGCGAGGGCGGCCCGAACCCTTCCGATCGTCCATCCCGGGGCCACGCGGCCGATGATCTCGAGGGGCCGCGCGTGACCCGCGAGGGCGTCTCCCCATCGGTATCCGACCCGGAGCATCATCGTCGGGATCCAGAGGTCGTTCGCCGTTTCCGCGCGGGCTCCTCCGAAACCGCGCGGGGCGATCCCGACGACGGTGAAGGCGACGTCGTTGATCTTCACGACGCGTCCGAGGATCGCCGGGTCGCCGCCGAACCGGTCGCGCCAGAAACCTTCGCCGAGGACGACGACCGGGTCGCGGTCCGGAACCGCGTCTTCCTCCTCGCGGAAGAAGCGGCCCAGGGCGGGACGGACGCCGAGTGTTGCGAAGTAGTTCGCGCTCACGACGGCTCCCTGCGCCTCCCGGGCTCCGTCCGGGCCGTCGACGACGAGCGGAGCGGAGGAATAGTGCGCCGCGAGCGACTGCCAGCCGCGAGCCCGCGAGCGCAGGTCCCGATACTCGGGATACGAGAACGAACCGTTCGCGCGGCCGTTCTCGACCCGGACGACGCGCGCGAGCCCGTCGGGAGAAGGAACCGGAAGCGGCCGAAAGAAGATGGTCTCCGCCACGGTCAGGATGACGGCATTGGCGGCGATCGCGAGCCCGAGGATCGCGACCGACGCCGCGGTCGCCCCCGGGAACCGGCGCATCGCGCGGAGGCCGTCCCTGAGGTCGTGGAGGAGTCCCGGCATCATTCCTGCCGGAGCGCTTCCGCGGCCGGAAGGCGCAGCAGCCGCAGGGACGGCAGGACGATCGCGATGGCCGCGCACGCCGCGAGGACCGCCGCCGAAGAAGCGAGGGAGACCGGATCGGCCGCCTCGACGCCGAACAGGATCGCCCGGGCGAACCCGGCGAAGACGACCGCGAGGACGGTGCCCGCCGCGATTCCCGCCGCGACGAGACGAGCCTGCTCCGAGAGGAGGAGCGTGAGAAGGCTCACCGGCCGGGCGCCGAGCGCCGTTCGGATCCCCATCTCCCGCTGGCGCTGGGCGATCGCGTACGCGGTGATGCCCGCCAGTCCCGTGCACGCGAGAACGAGGGCGGCGCCGGAGAAGAGAGAGAGGAGGACGAGGCCGAGCCGCCGCGACGCGACGGCCGCAGCGATCACCTCGTCCATCGATCGGATTGTCACGGGGACCGTGGGATCGAGCTCCCGGGCGGCCTTTCGGGCGGCGTCGGCGAACCGGAGGGGATCGCCGGAAGACCGGAGGACGACCGTGACGGCCGGTCCCTTCTGGCGCTGGGCGACGTTCCCGTAAATGACCGGTTCCGGCGGATCTTCGAGCCGCTGCGGGTGCACGTCGCCGACGACGCCGACGACGGTCATCGTCCGGAGGTCGCCGTCCATGTTGCCGAACTCGATGGTCTGACCGATCGGGTCGCGCCCGCGGAACCGGCTCCGCGCGAGCGTCTCGCTGATCACCGCGACGTGGGGAGCGTCGGCGGAATCCCGCGCGTCGAACAGGCGCCCGCGAAGGAGCGGGATGCCCATGGCGGGGAAGTAGCCGCCCGTCGCGAGGGCATAGTCCGCCGATCCGGTCCGGGCCGGATCCCGGAAGAGGCGCTCGAAATCGGAAAGCGAGGAGAGCGCCTGTCCGGGAGCCATGAGGAGGAAGGTCCCGTCCGGGAAACCGTCCCCCAGGGGAAGGGAATCCGTCGCGCCGACGCGCTCGACCCCCGGGAGCCGGCCGAGGCGTTCGAGGAGAGCGGCGATCTGCGCCTTGCGCCGGGCGCGAAACGCCCCGGCATCCGTGCCCGGGAGGTAGAGCGTGTCCGCGTCCGGAAGGTACAGGGTCATCGTCAGCACCGGTTTCGGATCGAATCCGAGCGGCACGTCGAGGAGCTTCGTGAGGCTGCGGCCGAGGAGCGCGACGCCGGCGAGGAGCGCCGCAGTCATCGCGAGCTGGCCGACCGAGAGAACCCGCTGCGCCCGCCGCGTGCGCCGGTCTCCGGTCGACTGGTTTCCGCGGAGCACGTCCGCGAGCCGGCTCCCGAATTCGGACCAGGCGGTCGCCACGGCGAGGAGGGCGGCCGCGAACACGGCGAGCAGCACGGCCGCGGCGACGACCGGCGCGTCGACCGCGATCTCGCCGGCCCGGGGGAGATCGGGAGGAGCCAGGCGCGCGAGCGCGCCCACGAGCGCGGCCGAGAGGAGGATTCCGAGCCCCCCGCCCGGCACGGCGATGCCGAGCGCTTCCGCGAGGAACGTCCGTACCAGGTCGAGGCGCCCGGCGCCGAGAGCGCGTCGGATGGCGATCTCGCGACGCCGCGACGCGGCGCGGGCGAGCAGCAGCGCGACCACGTCCACGCAGCCGACGAGGAAGAGAGCGCCGGCGGCGCCGAGGAGGAGGAGAAGCGCCGGCCGGATCCGCCCGACGAGGGTTTCGCGGAGCGGCGTGACCGCGGCATTCTGCATGTCGGTCCGCTTGCCGTTCTCGGCGGCGAGCCTCCGCGCGATCGCGGAAACGTCCGCCTGGGCGCGCGCGACGGGGACGCCGGCGCGGAGCAGGCCGACGACGCGGTCGTTGTGCGCCGTGCGGCCCGGGAGCCAGGGAAAGCGCTCGCGCGCCCGCCACACCTGCGCTCCGTCGGGGAACGGGAATCCGGGAGGCATGACGCCCACGACGGCGTGGGGCACGCCATCGATGCGGATCGTCGCTCCCGAAAGGTCGCGCGCGGCGCCGAGATGCGTCCGCCAGAAGCGGTCGCCGACGATCGCGGCCGCCGGCCCCCCCGGGGAACGCTCTTCCGCGGTGAACGAACGGCCGACCGACGGCTGCGCTCCGAATGCCTCGAAGAATCCGCGGGAGACCATCGCGCACTTGGCGCGAAAAGCCTCGGCGGGTGTCGCGATCGCGGCATCCCACGCGGAGTACTCGCCGAGCTCGTCGAACGCCCGGCTCTGGTCCCGCAGATCGAGATAGTTCGCGTCGGAGACCCGCATGGAGCGCCCGCGCGCGTCGACCTCCGCGACATCGACGAGCCGATCGGCGTGCGGGTAGGGGAGCGGCCGGAGGAGCACTCCGTAGACCACGGAAAAGATCGCGGTGTCGGCACCGATGCCGATCGCGAGCGAGACGATCGCCGCGGCCGCGAATCCCGGCCGAGCCGCGAGGTTTCGGGCGGCATGGCGGAGATCGACGAGGAATCCCTTCATCGATGCCTCCTCATCGCTTTCCGAAATTCCACGGCCGAAATCGGGGCGTGTCGGTCCGGCTCGAACGGGAGGGCGAAAGGCCGTGCGTCATCGGATCCTCCTGCCGGCCCGGACTCAGGCCTCGGCGGCGAGCGTCTCTTCCACGATCCGTCCGTCGAAGACGTGGATCGTGCGTTCCGCATGGCGGGCGAACCGCGGATCGTGCGTGACCGTGCAGATCGTCGCGCCCTCCCGATGGAGCTCGCGGAGGAGCTCCATCACCGATTCGGCGTTCCGGGAGTCGAGGTTTCCGGTCGGCTCGTCCGCCAGGAGGATCGAGGGGGATCCGGCGAGCGCGCGGGCGACGGCCACGCGCTGCTGCTGGCCGCCGGAGAGCTGGGCGGGGTAGTGCTTCGTGCGGTGGCTCATGCCGACCCGCTCGAGCGACTCGTGGACGCGCTGCTTCCGCTCGGCCGACGACATGCCCCGGTACGTCAGCGGGAGCTCGACGTTCTCGTACACCGTGAGGTCGCCGATCAGGTTGAAGCTCTGGAAGATGAATCCGATCTCCCGGTTCCGGATGCGCGCCCGCTCCGACGGACCGATGTCCTCGACCGCCTTGCCGTTCAGGATGTACTGGCCGTGGGTCGGCGTGTCCAGAAGACCCATGATCGCGAGGAGCGTCGACTTCCCCGAGCCGGAAGGTCCCGCGATCGCCACGTACTCGCCCTTGCGGATGTCGAGGTGGATCTCCGACAGCGCGTGGGTCTCCACCTCGTCGGTGTAGAAGACCTTGCGGATGCCTTCCATGTGAATCAGGGAGTCCGGATGTGCCGTCATCGCCCTTCCTTTCATTCGAGGCGGACGCGGTTGAACCCGTCCCATCTCGACATGTCCGACAGAATCGCCTGGTCGCCGGCCTTCAGGCCGTCGAGAACTTCGACCGCGTTGACCGAACCGCGTCCGAGCTTGACCGGCACGCGCGACGCGAACTTTCCGCCGGGCTCGAGGACGAACATTCCGACCGTGCTCTGCTCCTGGCCGAAGGCGGGGCGGCCGATCGAGAGCACGTTCTCGAGCTTCTCGAGCTGGATCGTCCCGTCGACCGAGAGGTCCGGGCGCGCGCCCTTGGGAAGGGGCCCGCGGATCGCCACGTCGACCGTGACGGTGCCGTTCTGGACGGCCGGATCGATGCGCGAGACGGTTCCCGCGACGATGCCGTTCCTCGTGTCGATCTCCGCCGGCTGCCCGGCGAGGATGTCCTTCGCCTGCGTTTCGGCGATCTTCAGTTCCGCTTTCAATTTGTCGGGCTGGGCGACCTTGGCGAGGGTGGCGCCGGGGGCCACGCGCTGGCCGACCTCGACCGGCACCTGCTGGAGGATGCCGTCGATGCCCGCCCGGACTTTCAGCTGGCCCGCCTGGTCGCGCCGCACCGCCGAGAGCGCCTGAACCTTCTCGACGGCCGTCTTCTGGCTCGCGAGCTGGGCGGTCACCGACTCGTCGGCCATCGCCACCCGTTTCTTCTCGATCTCGAGCCGCTTGGCGAGCTCCTTGACCTTGCCGCGCGAGTTCTCGAGCACGAGACTGGAGACGAGCCCGTCGGCGAAAAGTTTCTCGTTCATGTCGCGCTCGCGGGCCGCCTGGTTGTAGTCGGCTTCGGTCGTCGCGAGGCTCGCCTCCTCGTCGAGGCGCTGCCCTTCGATCTTCACCTTCTGGCTGATGAAGTCCGCCTCGGCGGACTTGAGCTGCAGCGCGGCGTCCTGCGAGGCGAGGGTCACGTCCGGGTTCGACAGCTCGAGGATCACGGTGTCGGCCTTCACCGCCGTCCCGGGGAGCACGAGGATCTTTTCCACCCTTCCATCCGTCGCCGCCGGGATCCAGCGGATCACTTCGGGGACGAGGGTCCCGGTACCGCGCACCTGGCGGAGCATCTCGCCCCGTTTGGCCACGTCGATCCAGAGCGTGGCCCGGTCGACGGTGGGCGCGGCGGGCTTCAGACGTCGAAGCCCGAGGGTGACGAGGAGAAGCGCCAGCGCTCCCGCCCCCGCCATCAGGATCCGGCGGCGACGCGGTTTGCGGGTGTCTCTCGGAATGTCCATCGATTTCCTTCCCGAAGGCCCGTTAACAATCTCGGTGCCACATCGAACGCCTTGGTTCTGCAGACATTTACGCTGACGCGCCCGAAGAGGAATGGCCGGGCACGGGATTTGATAATCCCACGAACGGACACTTAACCGTACATGAGTGTCCCGCGGTCAGGTCTTTCCGAAAAAGAAATAATACGCGCGGGCTCAATGTTTTCATTGTCGAACGCCCAAGCCATCGGTCGGACTCGCGAAAAGCGGGCTGTTCAGAGGAGTGAATCTGATGTCTGAAACCCTGTCTCTCCCCGTCGTCCCGATGCGGTCGGCGGTTCTGTTTCCCGGGGTGGCCGTACCGATCACGGCCGGGCGAAAGCCGACGCTGCGGGCGATCGAAGCGGCCCTGGCGCGGCCGGAGCCCCTCGTTTTCGCGGTCACGCAGCGGCAGGACGTCGACGACGTGACCCCCGAAGGGCTCTACACGATCGGGACGATCGCATCGATCGGTGCGGTCCAGCGCGGCCTCGGCGGGACGCGTCTGCTCCTGAACGGAAAACAGCGCGGGATCGCGATGCGGATCGCCGAGAAGGACGGCCATCTCGAGGCCACCGTGCTCGAGGCGAAGGAGATGCTTCCGCTCGATCCGAAGGACCCCGCCTTCGTCGCTCTCCACAAGGAAGCCCGGGAACGCGCGTCCGAGCTCGGGAAGCGCTCCGGCGTTCCCGAGGAAGTGATCGAGCAGATCCTCGGCGAAGTCGGAGAGCCGGGCCGCCTCGCGGACCTCGTCGCGGGATACGTCGAGATTCCGACGGCGGAGCGGCAGGGGCTGCTCGAAACCCTTTCGGTCGAGGATCGTCTGCGCCGCGTGCTGGTCTTCGTGCAGCGCCAGATCGGGATGATCGAGGCGCAGGAGGACATCAAGACGAAGGTGCAGGAGGAGCTGGGCGACCGCCAGCGCGAGATGTACCTCCGCGAGCAGATGAAGGCGATCCAGAAAGAGCTCGGCGAGGGCGAGGGGAGCGAGGAGGGGGTCAAGGAGCTCAAGGAGAAGCTCGACGCCCTGACGCTTCCCGAGGAGGTTCGCAAGGAAATCGACCGGGAGTGGAGTCGCCTCACGCGGATCCAGAGAGAGTCCCTGGAGGCCCAGATCCTGCGGAGCTATCTCGAGTACGTCTCGGAACTCCCCTGGTCGACGCGGAGCGCGGATCATCTGGACGTGGGCGAGGCCTCGCGGATTCTCGACGAAGACCACTACGGACTGAAGGACGTCAAGGACCGGATCGTCGAGTTCCTCGCGGTCCGGCAGCTGCGCGACGCCGAGGCGCGGCGCGCGGCCGAGTCGAAGGAATCCGAATCGCCGGCCGGCGGCGCTCCCAAAGAACCCGCCCGCGCTCAAGCGTCGGGGAAGGGCCGGATCCTCCTGTTCGTCGGTCCCCCCGGCGTCGGCAAGACGTCGATCGCGAAGTCCATCGCGCGTGCCATGGGACGCAAGTACGTCCGCATCTCGCTCGGGGGCGCCCGCGACGAAGCGGACATCCGCGGACACCGGCGGACGTACGTCGGCGCGCTTCCGGGACGGATCCTGCAGGGAATGAAGCAGGCCGGAACGAAGAACCCCGTCTTCCTGCTCGACGAGGTCGACAAGCTCGGCGTCTCGTACCAGGGCGACCCGGCGAGCGCCCTCCTCGAGGTTCTCGATCCGGCGCAGAACGACAGTTTCACCGACCACTATCTCGCCGTGCCGTTCGACCTCTCGGAGGTCTTCTTCATCGCGACGGCGAACTTCCTGCAGAACATCCCGGGGCCGCTCCTCGATCGGATGGAAGTCGTCGACTTCGCCGGCTACACCGAACGGGAGAAGCTCGAGATCGCGAAGAGCTATCTCGTGCCCCGGCAGCTCGTCGACAACGGCCTGCGCGCCGATCAGCTCTCGATCGACGACGGCGCGATCGCGGAAGTCGTCACCGGCTACACGCGAGAAGCGGGGGTCCGGCAGCTCGAGCGAGAGCTCGGGAAGCTCGCCCGCAAGATCGCCCGCCGCATCGCGGGGGGCGAGGCGGGACCGTTCGCCGTCCGCGCCGGCGACGTCGCCGGCATCCTCGGGCGCCCGAAGGTCCATGCCGAACAGAAGGCGGCCCAGGACCAGGTCGGGATCGCGACCGGCATGTATTACACGCCGGCGGGCGGCGACATCATGTTCGTCGAAGCGTCGCTCATGCGGGGGAAGGGAGAGGTGGTCCTGACCGGCCAGCTCGGCGACGTGATGAAGGAATCCGCGCGGGCCGCGTGGACCTACGCCCGCTCGCACGCCGCGGCGCTCCAGATCGACGGGGAGGCGTTCGACCGCGATGTGCACATCCACGTCCCCGCGGGCGCGATCCCGAAGGACGGACCGTCGGCCGGCATCACGATGGCGACCGCCCTCGTCTCCGCGCTTTCGAACCGTCCGGCGCGAAGCGACGTCGCGATGACCGGCGAGATCACGATTTCCGGACGCGTGCTCCCGATCGGCGGGCTCAAGGAGAAGATCCTCGGCGCGGTCCGCGCGGGAATCACGACGATCGTCATCCCGAAGGCCAACGAGCCCGATCTCGACGATCTCACCGACGAGGTGCGCGCGATGCTGACCGTGTACCCCGTTTCGGAGCTCGGCGAAGCGCTCTCGTTCACGCTCCGGGGAGCGACGTTCGCCGGCGGGCGCCTCCGTTTCGTCTCGGAGGAGATCCCGGCCGCGGCCGCCCCGCTCCCGGAGCCCGCTCCTCTCCAGAGCGAAACGCCGCACTGAGTCCCTCTCGAAATCCGGTTTCCACGGCGGCCCCTCCGGGGGCCGCTTTTCTTTTCTTCCCGGATCCCGTGGGAGAATGTCCCGCGTTTCTTCGTCGCCATGAACCGTCCGATTGGAAAGGAGACCGTCATGAGGATCCGGGCGCGCGCCATCGGAATCGCGATTTCGTTCCTGCTGTCCGCCGCGGTGTGTCCCGCGGTGGATCTCGCCGCGGGGAACCCGTCTTTCGGCCAGAGCGATGTCGGAGGAGGGGTCGCGGGCACCGTCATCGACCTCAACAATCCGGCCTCGGCGACGGGCACGCTCACCGACGTCCGGTTCGGATGGGGGTCGAGCCCCTGTCCGGCGAAGATCAAGATCTTCCACCGGGCGGGGGATACGCTCACGCTCGCCGCGGAGCAGGTCGTTTCGGCGGGCACGCTCTCGGGTGACGCTTACACGGCCGTGCTTTCCCCGCCTCTGCCGATCCACCAGGGCGACCTGATCGGCATCGCCAGTGTTCCCCCGTGCGGGTACGTCGTGTTCTCGACGAACATCTTCGCCGGGCGGCTCGTCGAATTTCCCGGCGTCGACGTGACCGGGTCGGTCTCGCTCGCGAGCGGGACTCTCCACAACTGGGGGCTCATTCTTTCCGGAACCGGCATCGCGACCGAGTACCGGGTCGGGGTTATTCCGGCGGTCGGCTCGGGTCCCGGCCTGAACGGAGCGAATTTCAAGACCTCTCTCCAGATGATCGCCCCGGTCGTGGGAGGGGACGTGACGGGGCGTCTCGTGTTCCACCCGGTCGGGGTCGGCGGCTCCGTCGACGATCCTTCGATCGACCTCTTCATCGCGCACAACCACGCGATCTCTTTCGCCGACGTGGTCGAGGCGATGGGGCAGACGGGGTTCGGAACGCTCGACGTCGTCCTGTCGGTCGACTCCGCCGTTCCGGTCACGCTCGCCCGGGTCTTCAACGACCAGGGCGCCGGCGGCACGTCGGGATTCGGAGAAGAACTCGTTCCGGTGACGGGCTCGTTCTCGTCCAGCGGCGCGATCGTCCCCAACGGGTTCACGGGGTATCTGAGCGCGCCGGTCGATCCCGACGCGGTCCGGCTGAATCTGGGCGTCCGGACTCTCGACTCCGACTCCTTCGTCTCGTTCGAGCTGAAGGACAAGCAGGGGAACCTCAAGGCCACCGCTCAATCGTCGTTTCCACCGAACTACTTCAATCAGTTTCATGCGCAGGATCTGTTCCACATGGCGCTCGCCGGGGACGACATCGTCGAGGTGAGCGTATCGACCGGGAGCGCGATCGTGTCCGGCGCCGCGACCGACAACGTGACGAACGATCCGAGCGTCCAGTTCGTCCACCCCGTCTTCGGCATCCTCTGATCCGCTGATTCGGGGCGTCGGGCGCGACACTGCCGCGCGCGACGCCCCCTTCGATCGTTTCGCTTCCTTCCGACGCGCAACGTCACGCCGCGAGCTCGCGACGCGTCCTGACGGATCGACAGATTCGTTCTCTTCGCACACCGACAATGGAGCGTTCACATCAGGCGAAACGAGGGCGTTTGCTCTACCGTGAGCTTGTCGGAAAAAAAGGGAAGCGCCGCCCCGGCGCGAGGCCACCGCGGAGCTCCCCACCTCAGGAGGACGTCATGAAAAAGGCATCATGCATTCGGCGCCGGGCGCCGATCGGATTATTCGCCCTCGTGTTTCTGCTCGGGACGGCGTTCGCGGCGCGAGCGTCGGTTTTGGCGAGCCCCCACCAGACCCTCGACGGGATCGCGGGCCAGTCGACCCACGGAATCGTCGCGGCCTGGATGTCCAATCACCAGTCCAACCACTTCACCGCCGAGATCACCTGGGGCGACGCATTGGCGGCCACCGCGGGACAGGTCTCCGCGAACGGGCAGAAGTCGTTCGACGCGCAGGGAACCCATGTGTACGCCGCTCCCGGTACCTATTACGGGATGGTGCACGTGGTCGACCTCGTGGATCAGACGGCCTCCGACATCGCGTTCACCGCGGAGATCCGCGGGACCGGGCTCGTCCCGATCGCGCTCTCGGCCGACGACCTGAGCAATGCGGACACCGATTCGGACGTCGACGGTATCTTCGAGTTCGGGGAGACGATCGTTCTCAATCCGAGCTGGTCGACGGCGACCGAGAACCTCAACAGCGTGACCGCGGCGCTCTCGAACTTCCATCGCATCGGTCAGACCGCCGCCGAGTCGTATTCGATCGTCAAGGAGACGGCGGACTACGGCTCGATCGCGAAGAACGACACGCACGACTGCCTGAGCGGCAACGACAAGCCGAACTGCTATGCGCTGGCCGCGACGCTCTCCGGGCCCCGGCCCGCGGCGCACATGGACGCCCGCGTCACGGAGACGCTGATCGGCAACGTGACGAAAACGTGGACTCTCCACATGGGAGGCAGCTTCATCGACGTTCCGGCGAACACCCCCTATTACCCGTTCGTCGAGTCGATCTTCCACAATGGGGTGACGGTCGGCTGCGCGGCCCGGTATTTCTGCCCGAACCAGGGCGTCCTGCGCGACCAGATGGCCGCGTTTCTCGCCCGCGGGTTTGCCGGGAGCGACGCCGCGGTCCCCGCGACCGGCACCGTGAATCTCGCCTCCTACGACTGCTCGACGGGCGGGAATTCGCTCTTCACCGACGTCGCCGCAGACTCTCCGTTCTGCCGTCACATTCACTACATCGCGAGCCAGTCGATCACGCTCGGATGCGGCCCGTCTCAGTATTGCCCGAACGCCCTGCTGCCCCGCAGCCAGGCGGCCATCTTCATCGCGCGTTCCCAGCCTCCGAACAATCCGGGGCTCGAGGGAGACGTGCCGATGGCGTACTCGGATCCGAACACCGGCCGCGCGTACGACTGCAACGTGGCGTCGGCGAACGTTCCGTTCTCCGACGTTCCGGCGACCGACCCGTCCTGCCGATACGTCTCGTTCGTCTGGGCGAGGGGGATCATCGACGGGTTCGCCGACGGGACCTTCCGCCCCGCGCAGATCGTCACCCGCGAGCAGGCGGCGAAGTTCCTCGACAACGGACTGGCCCTGAACCTCTATCAACCGTGACGCGATGACTCGGCGGCCCTCCGAGGGGCCGTTCCTCCGGCGCCGGGAGCCCGTCTCCCGGCGCCTTTTTTCATGAGGACGGGCGATTCGATTTTCCCTTCGCGCGACGGAGATCGATGCGTCCCGCCCGAATCCCCCCGCCTCTCTCCGAAACGCGGCGGGATTTGGCGTTCCCCGGACCATCCCCCATAATCCGCGCCGTGTCGCACCGCCGCTCCCGGCGCCCGAAGCCGCCACCCCCTCCTTCTCCTCCTCCGCCGGCGCCCGGCGAACGGGCGGCGGCGTTCGTGCTCACCGCGGCGATCGTCGCTTCGACCCTGATCGTGGACGTCCGCGCGGAGGCTCCGTTCGAGGCGCCCCAACGCTTCGCGGCGACCCTCGGCTGCGCGGCGGCCGCCGCGCTGGCGTTCACGCGCGCCGCGCGGCCGGGGGCCGCTCTCCGTCCCGCCGGAAGGATCGCCGCGCTCCTGTTCGCGGCGGCGCTGGCCGCCGCCGGAGTCTCGGCACTTCTCTCCCCCCGCTCCGGCGCCGCCCTCGATTCGTGGAGGGCGATGCTGCTCGCCGCGCTCGCGGTCCCGCTCGGCTCGGCGCTCACGGACGCGGGCTTCCGCGTCGCGGCGATCGGCTTCCTCGGGGCAGCCGTGGTGAGCTCCCTGCTCGCGCTCGCGGAGGCCGCCGGGTGGCGGGGCCCCCTCCCGATCGAGAGCGTCTCCGGACGTTCCGCCACCGGCGCGATGCTCGGCAACGAGGGACTCCTGTCGATCGTCCTGGCGGTCGCCGCGATCGCCGCCCTCGCCGCCGCGCTCTCCGCCCGGCGCCCGCTCGAACGGCGGCTCGCCGGAGCCGCCCTGCTTCCGATCGCGGCGGCGCTCGTCGTGAACCGCAATCTCACCTCGGCGGTCGCCGCGGCGTCCGGTGCCGCGATCGTCGGTTTCCGGCTCGCCGGAAGGCGGGCGATCCGCGTCGTCGCGGCGGCCGCGCTCGCGGCGGCGGCGGGAGTGGCGGCGTACGGGCCTGCCCGCGCGCGCGTCCGCGAAGCCGCCGGGTATCTCCGGGCCGCGGACTGGAACCGCCTGTTGAGCTATCGGGAGGGCCCGTGGGTGGCCGCGATCGAGATGATTCGCGACCGGCCGCTCCTCGGATACGGCCCCGGAACGTTCGGCGCGGAATTCGTTCCGCACCGTCTCGCGGCGGAAATCCGCCGGCGGGCCCGGTTCGTGAACCCGCGCTCCGACAGCGCCTACGTCGAAGCGCATTGCGATTACCTCCAGGCGGCCGCCGAGGCCGGGCTTCCCGCGGCGGCGGCCGCCGCCGGCGGACTCGGGGTTCTGCTCGCGGCGCTGTGGCGGCGGACCTCGGCCGGGCCGGCGCCGCTCCGGGCCTCCGCTCTCGGCCTTTTCGCGGTGCTCTGCGCCGGGGCGGTCTCCGCGCTCACCTGGTTCCCGCTCCAGCGTCCGGCGTCCGCGCTGCCGCTCCTCCTCGCCACCGGGCGGGCGTGGAAGGTGGCCGGGACCGGCGAGGACCCCGCGTGAAATTCGTGCGGGCGGCCGTCGTTCTCGGGTTGCTCGCCGCGGCCGTTCTCCCCGAGTGGCGACGCTACCAGGGAGACCGCCTCCTCTGGCGGATGCACGCCGTGTCGGACGCGCTCCTCGCCGACGCGGACCCGCCGGCCGCCGCGCGGCGGGCGCTCGCCGGAATGTCCCGTTCCGCCGCGGAGGCGGCGGCGGCGCTCCCCGGCGACCCGCGTCCCTGGATGATCGCGAGCGAGGCGCGGTTCGAGGCGCGCGATTTTCCGGGGGCGCTGGCGGATCTCCGCCGGGCTTCCGCGTCGGGAGAGCGCGCCGACGTGGACTTCGAAATGGGACGGGCCTTCGTGCTGGAGAAGGAATTCGCCGCGGCGCAGCAGGCGCTCGTCCGCGCGGCGTGGATCAGTCCGGCGGTCCTGGCGCCGCTTCCCGAATCGGCGCGCGCCTCGCTGGAAGACGAAGTCGCCCGGCTCGAAGGGGAGCTTCGCCGGGGCCGCCTCAACGCGCCGCCTCCACGCCCTCGCTGACGTTGCGAATTCTCTTCGTCGCGCCGCGGTTCCCGTACCCGCTTCGTCGGGGGCATCAGGTTCGGGCGTATCACCAGATCCGGCTCCTGAGCGCGAGGAATCGGATCGTCCTTTTCGCGGTATCCCGCGGAGAGCCTTCCGCCGGCTCGGTCGCCGCTCTCGAACCGTTCTGCGAGGAGATCGTCACCGCGCCGCTGTCCCCGGCCGGCGCCGCGGCGCACGCCCTGGGCGGCGTGCTCTCGGGGCGACCCGTGCAGGCGGCCGCGTATGCGGGCGCGCGCCTCCGCCGACGCCTGCGGGAGACGATCCTCCGCACGCACCCGGACGTCCTTCACGTTCAGCTCGCGCGGATGGCCCCGATCGCCGAGTCCGGGGCGGGACTGCCGCGCGTGATGGATCTCGT
>DASTIQ010000304.1 GCA_035717485.1 Thermoanaerobaculia bacterium
GCGGGACGTCGACGTCGTGCCCCGCGCCGTTGACCGTCAGGCGAATGCTCATCGCGGCTCTCCGGGGGCGAGCGCGCCGGAGGAATTCGCCGCGCCCGAGTCGGCCCGGTCGTGGGTCGCCGATCGCCGTGCCCGGAGCGATCCGCCGGAGCGGCCCGAAAGGACGCCCTGGATCTCGGCGACGATCGAGACCGCGATTTCTTCCGGCGTCTCCGCGCCGATGTCGAGCCCGGCGGGTCCGTGAAGGCGCGCGCGGTCGCCTCCGACGTCCCCGGCGTCGGCCGTCAGGCGCGACACGCGGTCCCGCGAGCCGAGGAGGCCGATGTACGCGGCCGGCGTCGGCAGGGAGGCCCGGAGAACCTCGAGATCGTCGAGGTAATTGTGGGTGGCGACGACGATTCCCGATCGCGCCGTCGCCCGCGAGGCGACGTCCCCCACGGTGAGCATCGGGCCGGCGAGGAGGTTCTCGAAGCGCCTTTCCGCGAGCGCGGTCGCGCGGGGCACGACGGCCTCGACTTGCCATCCGAGCGGCGCCGCGAGCCGCGCCAGCGCGGCGAGGTCGTCTCCGCTTCCGGCGAGGAAGAGCGTGAACGGCGGAACGACCGACTCCAGCAGTACGTCGGCGCCCCCGGAGAGCGAGAGAAACCGAGACGTGACCGTCGCCCACGCGGTACGGAGCGTCGCCGGGATTTCGCTCCTCATTCGATCCGATCCGCCGACGACCCGGCCGTCCCGGGAGAAGAACGTCTGATCCCCCGGGCGGAGGCCCGGCGTCGAGGATCGCACGACCGTCGCGAGCGTGCCGCCGTCCCGCTCGCCCGCCGCGGCTTCGAGCGCGTCGGGCCCTTCGCGGAAGTTCCCGAGAGGCGTCACGAGGATCTCGATCTTCCCGCCGCACCCGAGGCCGGAGCCGAACAGGACGTCGTCCCGGCTGCCGGTGTCGTACCGCACGACGATCGGTTCCCCGTTCGGGAGCACCTCGGGAATGCGGCGGCGCAGATCCGCGTCGAGACAACCCCCGCTCACGGATCCGAAGGACTCCCCCTCCTCCGAGAGGAGCATGCGCGCGCCCGGCCGCCGGTAATGGGAACCGTCGACGGAGACGAGATGGGCGAGGATCGCGCGCCTTCCCGAGGAGATCCACTCCCTCCGGAGCTCGACGATGCGCCGGAAGTCGCTCAACCGCGCGCCGCCTTCAGGTCTTCGGCGCGGATCGGGAGCTCCCGGACGCGCACGCCGGTCGCGTCGAAGACGGCATTCGCCACGGCGGCATAGATCGGAGGGACCGGCTGCTCTCCCGCGCCGAGCGGCCGAACGTCCGATGGGACGATGTGCGTCTCGACGACCGGCGCCTCCCCCATTCGAACGACCGGGAAATCGTCGTAGCCGGCCTGCTCGACCCTTCCCTTCGCGAAGGTGATCCGGCCGTGCGTCGTCGCGGAGAGCCCCCAGAGGATTCCGCTCTCCACCTGTCCTTCGAGACCGAGCGGGTTGACGGCGCGGCCGCAGTCGATCGCGCACACGACGCGGTGAACCCGCAGGTCTCCCTTTTCGCCGACCGAGACCTCCGCCACCTGCGCGACCGTCGTCTGCCGGTGGTAGATGTTGCACGCGATCCCGCGGCCCCAGCGCCGGCCGTCGCGGGCGCGCTCGAACCGCTCCAGCCAGCCGGCTTTCCCGGCCGCGAGCGAGAGGACCCGCCGGAGGCGGTCGCCGTTGTCGAGCGAGATCGTCCGGAGCTTCACCGTTCCCGGCGAAGGGATGAGATCCAGCCGGAACGCGAGTGGATCGCGGCTCGCGGCGCGCGCCAGCTCGTCGATGAACGACTCCCGGGCGAAGACGCCGGACGGATAGTCGACCGAGCGCCAGGCGCCCGTGTTGACGGGCGCCTCGACGGGCGCGTACTCGACGCGCAAGTCCGGAACGGCATACGGGTTGTCCACGGCGCCGTCGGGATTTCCCTCCCAGTGCACCGGATCGTCGGGGCGGAACGGCCCGAACATCGAGAGGTGGAAGGTGGAAACGCGATGTACCCACGCGACCGGCCGCCCTGCGGCGTCGAGTCCCGCCTCGATGCGATGGAGCGCCGCCGGCTGGTAGAAGTCCCCGCGAAAATCGTCCGCCCGGTCCCAGACGACCTGCACGGGACCCGCGACGCGGCGGGCGAGCCCGACGGCTTCGATCACGTAGTCGTAGCCGAGCCGGCGCCCGAAACCGCCCCCGAGGAGCTCGACGTGGAGCCGGACGTTCTCGAGAGGGATCCCGAGGAGTTTGGCGACGTCCTTCTGCGCTTCGTTCGGCGCCTGGGTCCCGACCCAGATCTCGCACGCGCCCGGGGTCACGTGAGCGGCGCAGTTCATCGGCTCGAGCGTCGCGTGCCCCTGGAACGGGTACCGATATTCCGCCGAGATCCGGCGGGCGGCGCGCGCGAGGGCGGCCGGCGCATCACCCTCGTTGCGCGAGGGCTTCGCGCGGGGGATCGCCTCCTCGAGCGCTCGCCAGTGCGACGCGGTGGAATCCGCGCGGTGGGGCCCTTCATCCCACTCGACCGCGAGCGCGTCCCGGCCCGAAAGGGCGGTCCAGGTATCCGACGCGACGACCGCGATTCCGGTCGGGATCTCGACGACATCCGTGACTCCGGCGATCGCCCTGGCGGCGGCCGCATTCCAGCGAACCGGCTTCGCGCCGAAAACCGGAGGCCGGGCGACCGCGGCTTTCCGGAGCCCCGGGATTCTCACGTCGAGTCCGTAGACCGCGCTCCCCGCGACGATCTTCGGACCGTCGACGCGGCGCACCCGGGAGCCCACGATCGTGTACGCCTTCCCGTCCTTCAGCGGCGGGTCCTTCGGAACCGGAACTTTCGAAGCGGCGGCGACGAGCTCGCTGAACGGCAGCGACTTTCCGCCGGAATGGAGCACGCGGCCCTTTTCGGTCCGGCACTCCGCGGCCGGAACGCGCCAGCGCTCGGCCGCGGCGGCGATCAGCATCTCCCGTGCGGCCGCGCCGACCTTCCGAAGCGGGATCCAGTTGTCGACCACGCTGCTGCTGCCGCTCGTGCGCATGTCCGGGAAATCCTTCCCCGGCATCGCGTGCCGGACCGCGACGTTCGCCCAGTCGGCGCCGAGCTCCTCGGCGAGGAGCATCGGGAGGGAGGTCCGCGCGCCCTGGCCCATCTCGGAGTTCGTCGCGACCAGCACAACGCTTCCCGATGGCGCGATTTCGATCCACGGGTTCGGGTGGAACGGCGCCTCCGCGGCGGTCGTCGCGACGATCTCCCCTTCCCCGGTCCAGGGGAACTGGAGAACCAGCGCGGCGGCCGCGCCGCCGAGCGCGGAACGGCGGAGGAAGTCGCGGCGGGTGGTGCTCATTCGGCCTCCCGGGAGAGCGCAGCCGCGCGATGGATCGCCCGGCGCATGCGGTTGTAGGTGCCGCAACGACAGATGAGTGACGACATGGCGGCGTCGATCTCGGCGTCGGAGGGGTTCGGCTTTCCGGCGAGCAGGGCGCTCGCCGCCATGATCATTCCCGGCTGGCACCAGCCGCACTGCGCGACGTCCTCTTCGAGCCACGCGCGCTGGCAGGGATGGAGGTTCCGTTTCCCGAGACCTTCGATCGTCGTGTAGGACTTTCCGCGGGCGTCCGAGGCGGCGACCTGGCAGGAGCGGACGGCGGCCTTTCCGTCATGAACGGTGCATGCCCCGCAGATTCCCATGCCGCAGCCGAATTTCGTGCCTGTCAGCCCGAAGTGGTCCCGCAATACCCAGAGGAGCGGCGTATCCGGATTTCCGTCGAAGACGCGCCGATCGCCGTTGACGGTGATTTCGATTCTGGCCATGCCTCGGGATACGGGAAAACGGCGCCCGAAGTCCCGAGGAAACGCCGAGGTTTGGGTGAAATTGGTCGCGAGTCACGGATCCCGAGTCAAAAGTCGAGTCGCGCCGCGGGGCCATTGAGGCCGCGCGGTCGAGCGCCACCCGGCGCGAGCCGCCGCGGTTCCTCCATTCGGACTTTCGCGATCCGAGCTCCGCGAGGTCGCGAATTCTTGCTCTCGTGGGGCGCCGGAGCGGTCGAGGGCGCAAAGCCCGAGCCGCGTGAGGTCACATCGCGGAAAGTCTCCCGAGTAACCGAGGGAGGAGGCCCGCGATGTGGGAGGCCGCGCGGCCGAGCGCACCCAGCGCGAGCCGCCGCGGC
>DASTIQ010000305.1 GCA_035717485.1 Thermoanaerobaculia bacterium
CCTCACGGGACCGAACATGGGGGGCAAGTCCACGTTCCTGCGGCAGAACGCCCTGATCGCTCTGCTCGCCCGGGCGGGGGCGTTCGTCCCCGCGAAGGAAGCCGAGATCGGACCGATCGACCGGATCTTCACGCGCGTCGGCGCTTCCGACCACCTCGCCCGCGGCGAATCGACCTTCATGGTCGAGATGATCGAGGCGGCGAACATCCTGCGGAACGCGACGCCGGAGAGCCTCGTCATCCTCGACGAGGTAGGCCGCGGCACGTCGACGTTCGACGGACTCTCGCTCGCGTGGGCGATCGTCGAGCACCTGCGCGACGCGCCGGAGCGGCGGGCGTTCACGCTCTTCGCGACCCATTACCACGAGATGACCGAGCTCGCGAAGACCTCGCCGGGTGTCGCGAACTTCACGATGGCCGTGCGGGAATGGGAGGGGAAGGTCGTGTTCCTCCGGAAGGTCGTCGCCGGAGGCGCCGACCGCAGCTACGGCATCCACGTCGCGGAGCTCGCCGGGATCCCGGAGCCGGTCATCGCCCGCGCCCGGGAGATCCTCGCGAATCTCGAGGAGCAGGAGCTCGACGTCCGCGGGCTCCCGAAGTTCGCGCGCAAGGAAGGGGAAGCGCCGAAGGAGGGGCAGTTCCTGCTCTTCGCCGGCCAGGAGGAGCTCGTCCTGGAAAAGCTCCGCGAGGTCGAGATCGACCAGCTGACTCCCGTGGCGGCGCTCTCCCTCCTGGCCTCGCTCCAGGACCGGGTCCGACGCTGAACGCCTCGGGATTCTTCGTCGTCGGGATCGCCGGAGAAACGCTCGCTCCGGGCGAGCGCGACGTCTTCCGGCGCTTCCCTCCGGCGGGGGTGATCCTCTTCGCCCGGAACATCGTTTCGGAGGAGCCGCTGCGGTCGCTGGTCTCGGAGATCCGGGCCGAGGTGCCCGGCGCGTTTCTGGCCGTCGATCAGGAAGGGGGGCCGGTCGACCGCTTTCGGGCGCTGACCGGGCCGTCTCCGTCGTTCGCCGCGGCCGCGCGGGCGGGAGCCGCCGACCTCGCCGGGATGCTCGCGGGAGAAATCTGCGCGGCCTTCTCGATCGACTGGGATCTCGCTCCGGTCGTCGACCGGGCCGTCGAGGGCGCGGGCCGGACGATCCTGAAAGAACGGGCCGCTTTCGAGGAGGGCCCGCCGATCGTGGAAGCGGCGGAGGCGTTCCTCGCGGAACTCGCGGCGTTCGGGGTCGCCGGGTGCCTCAAACACTTTCCGGGCCTCGGACGGGCCACCGTCGATTCGCACCGCGTGCTTCCCGGTCTGGCCGGCGGAAAAGGCGCTCTCGAACCGGATCTCCTTCCCTTCCGGGCGCTCGCGCCGCGCGTCCCGGCCGTGATGGTTTCGCACGCGGCCGTGAGTCCGTCGCCCCGGCCCGCGACGCTCGATCGCGCGATCGCGACCGATCTCCTGCGCGGCGACGTCGGGTTCGCCGGGATGGCCGTCTCGGACGACCTCGACATGGGCGCGCTCGCGGAGTTCGGCGGAATCCCGGAGCGCGCGGCGCAGGCGTTCGCCGCCGGCTGCGATCTCCTCTGCGTCGGGAAGGACACGGCGGCCCTGCCTTTGGCGGCGGAGGCCGTGGCGGGGGGAGGGTCCCGCGCGCGACGGGAGGAAGCGGCCCGCCGCATCGCGGCATTCCGCGCCGAGCTCGAACGGCACGGGCGCGACCGGCGACTCGCGCCGAGGCCAATCGCCGAAATCGCGGCCGCGTTCCGGCGCGCGGCCGATCGGCTCGGCTAGCGCCGCTCCCCGCTTCCTTTCTCCGCGGCGACGAGGTCGTCGATCTTGCGGGCGAGCACCGGAAGAGGGAGCGTTCCGCTCCCGAGGACGGCGTCATGGAAGCGGCGGCGGTCGAACTTCGGCCCGAGCGCGGCGGCCGCCTTGTCGCGGAGTCTCCGGATCTCGAGGCTCCCCAGCTTGTAGGCGAGCGCCTGCGCGGGGATGTCCGTCGAGTACCGGAGGGACTCGCTCGCGATCTGGAGATCTCCCTCGAACGTGTTCTCCTTCATGAAGGCGATCGCCCTCTCGCGCGACCATCCGAGCGCGTTCATTCCGGTGTCGACGACGAGCCGGGTGGAAATGAACGCGTCCATGGCGAGCCTCCCGCACGCGTCGTCGGGGTCCGCGTACATTCCCATTTCGCCGGCGAGCGACGAGGCGTATTCGCCCCACCCCTCGACGAACGCGGTCTCGTCGAGCGATTCGCGGCGCCAGACCGGAAGCGCGGCGTTCTCCTTCTGGAGATTGAGCTGGAAGTGATGCCCCGGAACGAGCTCGTGGTAGATGAGTGCCGCGGCGTTCAGGAGCGACCGCTCGGAAAGGCGCGATCCGTTGTAGAGATAGTCGCCTTCCGCGTTCGACGCCGTCGGGATCTGATAGTAGCCGAAGGTCATCGACCCTTCGAGTTCCGGCGACAGGCGGCGCACGCCGTAAGGGGCCTTCGGAAGACGTCCGAACTCTTCCGGGATCTTCGGTTCGATCCGCCGCACCGCGGCCATGAGCCGCCGCCCGATCTCGTCGGGAGTCGGCGGATGGAAGCGGGGATCGGTCTTCAGGAACTTCCGGTACGCGGCGAGGTCGCCGCCGAACCCGGCCCGGCGCCGGAGCGCGTCGAGCTCGCCGTTGATCCGCGCGATCTCCGAGAGGCCCGTGCGATGGATCTCCTCGGGCGAAAGGTCGAGCCCCGTGTGATACCGGATCAGCCATCGGTAGCATTCGGCGCCGCCCGGATACTGCGACATCCCGACCGACTCGGGGGCTTTCGCGGCGTACGGACCGCCGACCCAGGCGGCGAGATCGCGGATGGCGGGGTTCACCTTTCCGGCGACGCGCGCGAGCACGTCCCGCGAGAACGCGGCCGCCGTCGCGGCGGGAAGCGCCGCGACCCGGTTCGGGGCGGCGAAGAACGGGCTCTCCGTTCCTTCCCGCGCCGACGCCGCGAGGAACGGTACGACCGCCGCGATCTCCGCCTTCGGCAGGACGATCCCATCCGCCGATTCGCGCTCGAGCTTTTCGCGGATGCGGAGCAGCAGGACGGGGTACTCGTCGAGCAGCCGGAGGTATCGCGCCGCGTCCGCGGCGGTCCGGATCGGCATTTCGGCGAACACCCGCGTCACCGCGCGAAGCGGGCTCGCGTAAGGAGTGATCGGGACGAAGAAACGGGAATGGTCCGCCCGCTCGATCGCGCGCTGCACGCGTTCCCGGAGGACGAGCAGCGAAAGCCGGTCCTCCCCCTCGAGCGCGCCGGCGTCGACCGCCGCGAGCCGTGCTCTCAGGGGCTCGAGCCTCGCGACGACCTCGCGCGCGTGCGCCTCCGAGACGTCCGGGAGGTGTTCGACCGGGACGCCGGTGTCGAGGCGCGTCTCGGGGTTCTCGTCGAGAACGAATTGCCACCAGGCGTCTCCGACCTCCGCGACCACCTCGCGCGGCGTCGCCGCCGGGGTTCCGCCCGAGATCACCGCCGCGGTGAGCGCCAGCCAGAAGATCCGCATCTCGGCCTCCCTCGCCGATAGCGTATCCCGGGCGACGGCGCGGGCGCCCGGCCCGACTCCCGGGCGTTCGTGCCGGATCGGCCCGGTCGCGCGGTGTACAATTCGCGCCCGAACGATGAAAATTCGCTCCGCGTTCCGCAAGCTCGGCGCCGGCATGGCCGGTACCGCCCTGGTCGCGGGGCTGCTCGCGGTCGCGGTGATCCGACTGCGCCCGACCGATCCGACCCTCGCCCGGATCCTCGCCGGCGGAGGATCGCTCGCGCTCCTCCTGATCCTCGCGACCGGCATCGTCGCCGGGAGAGAACTCGCCGCGCGCGAGCGGGTCGAGCGCGGCCTGAAGAAGCTCGCCATGGTCGACGAGCTGACGGGCCTTTTCAACCGGCGGGGGTTCATCGAGCACGCCGGCGGAGTTCTCGATCTCGCGGGCCGGATGGGCCGGCCGGCCGTCCTCTTCTTCGCGGACGTGGACGGCCTCAAGACGATCAACGACCGCCACGGGCATGCGGCAGGAGACCTCACGCTCGCCGGCGCCGCGCGGATCCTCCAGCTCACGTTCCGGAGCTCCGACGTGATCGCGCGGATCGGGGGGGACGAGTTCGCCGTGCTGGCCCTTCTCGACGGCCGCAACGGCGGCGACGGCATCCTGCCGCGTCTGCGGAAGAACGTCGAGTTCTGGAACGGCCGGTGGGGCCAGGCCTTCGCGGTTTCCCTCTCGGTCGGCACCGTCGCCATCGACGCGTCCGTCGACCGCCTCGAAGAGGTCCTCGCCCGGGCGGACAAGGACCTCTACGAGAAGAAGGGATTCCGCGGGGTCGTCACCGCGTAGCATCCCGGGCCGGACGGGACCGGCGCCGTCGCCGGAGGCGGCCCGCCGCGGGATTAGAATCGCGCCGACGGAGACGCCCTCCGTCTCGAAGAAAGCGAGGAAATCATGGATCGACGACCCCTCCTCGGTGGAATTCTCCTGCTGTCGGCCTTGGCGGCGCTGGCATCGGCCGCCGAGAAGGCGCCGGAAAAGATGAAGGGCATGACGATGAAGAAATCGGGCGCCGCGCCGTCGGACGCGCAGCTCGTCGCGAGCGCGATGAAGGCCGCGCCGATGAGCGTCTCCAAGAACGCGACGATCGTCGCGATGGAAGGCGCCGGCATGCGCACGCTCCGCAAGGGAACCAACGCCTGGACCTGCATGCCCGACAATCCGACGACGCCCGGCCCCGATCCGATGTGCCTCGATGCGAACGCGATGGCCTGGGCGCAGGCCTGGATGGGGCACCAGGCGCCTCCGGCCGGGAAGGTCGGATTCATGTACATGCTCGCCGGCGGCACGGACGCGAGCAACACCGACCCGTACGCGACGAAGCCGGAGGCGGGCAACCACTGGGTGAAGACCGGGCCACACATCATGATCGTGGGCGCGGACGCCTCGTTCTACGACACGTATCCGAAGAACGCCGACCCGGACACCTCGATGCCGTACGTCATGTGGGCGGGAACGCCCTACCAGCACCTGATGGCGCCGGTGAAATAGTCGACCTCGGTAAGGGAGCGGGCGCTTCGTCGCCCGCTCCCCGTCCGTCGTCCTCTCGGCGATTCGCCCGAATCGCCCGAACGCCGCGGCGGGATCCGGCCGCGTCCGCGGCGTGGTATCGTCCCGGAAAGGTTCGAAATCGGGAGGTCCCGTCATGGAAACCCTCGTCGGTCAGACCGTTGCTCATTACCGGATCGTCGGTCTGCTCGGATCCGGCGGGATGGGGGCGGTCTACGAAGCCGAAGACACGGATCTCGGCCGGCACGTCGCGATCAAGGTGCTCTCCGCGAACCTGCAGGACGACGCGCCGATGCTCGAACGATTCAAGCGCGAGGCTCGAGCCGCGTCGTCCCTGAACCACCCCGGCATCTGCACCGTCTATTCGATCGAGCAGTACCAGGGCCGTCCGTTCATCGTCATGGAACTGATCAAGGGCGCCACGCTCGCCGAGCGGATGGGACGGCAGCCGATGCCGATCGCGCAGATCCTCGACTACGGGACCCAGATCGCGGACGCGCTCGAGTCCGCCCACTCGAAGGGGATCGCGCACCGGGATCTCAAACCCGCGAACCTGATGATCAACGACCGTGGCCAGGTCAAGATCCTGGATTTCGGCCTGGCGAAGGTCGAGGCGAGCGCGGCGCTCGCCCAGAAGGGCGAGGAGGTTTCCCAGCTCGCGACCGCCGTCGGCTCCGGCCCGCTCACGACGGCGGGGACGGTCATGGGGACCGTCCATTACATGTCTCCGGAACAGACCCGCGGCCAGCTGACCGACGCGCGCACCGATCTGTTTTCGCTCGGGGCCGTCCTGTACCAGATGGCGACGGGCGACCTGCCGTTCCAGGGGGACACCGACGCCGTCGTCTACGAGGCGATCCTGAACCGCGATCCGAAGCCCCTGGCGGAGGCCAATCCCTCGATGCCTTCGGGGCTCGGCCAGATCCTCGAGAAGGCGCTCGAGAAGGATCGGCAGATGCGGTACCAGACGGCGACGGAGCTGAAGACCGACCTGATGCGGCTCCGGCGCAAGCTCGACTCGGGGGAGAAGCGCGCCGCGGGGCTTTCCGATTCGAAGAGCGGCGTCGAGAAACCGGCGGAGAAATCGGTCGCCGTCCTCTATTTCGAGAACCTGAGCGGCGCCAAGGAAGACGAGTACTTCCGCGACGGGATCACCGAAGACATCATCACCGAGCTCTCGAAGATCGAGGGGCTGAAGATCAACCCCCGATCGATGGTGCTCGCCTTCCGCGACAAGCCGGTCACGTCTTCGCAGGTCGGCCAGCAGCTCGGATCGTCCTTCGTCCTCGAGGGGAGCATTCGGCGCGCGGGAGACCGGCTGCGCATCACGACTCAGCTCGTCGACACGGCGACGGGATACCCGGTCTGGTCGGAGCGATACGACCGCGAGATGAAGGACGTCTTCGAGGTCCAGGACGAGATCGCGCGCAAGATCGCCGAGGCGCTCCGCATCAAGCTGTCGCGGCAGGAGCAGGAAGCGATCGCCGCGAAGCCCACCGACAACCTCCAGGCCTACGACCTGTACCTCCGCGGACGCAGCTATGCGAGGCGCCTGACGCGGCAGGATCTCGAGTTCGCGCTGCAGATGCTCGAGAACGCCGTCACGCAGGACCCGAACTTCGCGCTCGCCTACGCGGCGATCGCGAACGTGTGCGCCTACTACCACGCCCACTACGCCCGAGAGGACGTGTGGATCCATCGGGCCCGCGCCGCGGCGGAGCGCGCCATGACGCTGAAGCCGGACGTGCCGGAAGTGATGGTCGCGCAGGCGTGGATCCTGTACGCGCGCGGGCAGTACGACGAGATGATCGCGATCGTGCGGAGCGTCGTGGCCCGGAAGTCCGACTGCGAAGGCGCCTATTACCTGCTGCTCCGCGGGCTCTACGCTTCCGGGAAATACCAGGAGGTCGCCAACATCGCCGAGCAGGCGATCGAGGCTAGCGGCACGGACTACAACGTGTACGTCCCGATCATGAACTCGCTCGGCGCGCTCGGAAAGGCGGAAGCGAAGAAGAACGTCCGCCAGCGCCTGATCCAGGCG
>DASTIQ010000306.1 GCA_035717485.1 Thermoanaerobaculia bacterium
CGGCCAGCTCGCGGTCATCGTGATCGAGGGCACGCTCCGCCGCGACTTCTCGATGCGCGTCAAGGAGCGGATCCTGCAGTTCGGATTCGTGCTGCTGGTCCTCCTGATGGGCATCGTCATTTACAACGACATCCTCAAAGTTTTTTGAGGGCGGGCGCGGAGATACATCGAGCGAATACGGGCGCGTGCCGCCCGCCCCGCCCTCAACGTACGCCTCGGGACGTGTCGGGCGGCCCGCATCCCGCCTCGCTCGCGTCTCTCCGCGGCTCACGGCTTATCCAATTCTCGAACGGATATGTTTCTCGCAACGCATTAGGAAAAGGAGTCGTCGCTCGACGAGTCTCGGTGTATCGGAACGGCTGGCGCCTCGAGCATCCTCTCAAATAGGTCGGAGACGCGCCGTCGCCTCGATTTCCCTTTTTCTCCTTCGTTCCCCGCAGCAGAACTCCGGAAATCGCGGCGGCGATTTCCGGCTCCTCTGTCGGCGCGTTGCGCCCGGAACAACGCAAACACCGGGGATTCGCTCCGCGTAGACCCTTCGGTGAACGCGAACAGATCGGCGATCGTCGGGTACGCGATGATCGCGGCGTTCGCGGTCGTCCGGGTCGCGTCGACCGCTCGCGTCTTCAGCGCGACCTTCGACGAGCCGATGCATCTCGCGTGCGGGCTCGACTGGCTGTACGGACGGCCCTACACCGCGCAGCCGGACAACCCTCCTCTCGCGCGGATCGCCGCGGCGCTTCCGTTCGCGCTCGCCCGCTCGGCGATTCCCGGACCCTCTCTCGACAACGTGAGTCGCGGGAACGCGATTCTCTACGCCGGAGACTACCGGGAGAACGTGGCGCGCGCCCGCGCGGGCAACCTCCTCTTCCTGCTCGCCGGGATCTTCGCGGTCGGCCGGTGGTCGGAGCGGCGATTCGGCCGGGGGGCCGGGCTCGCGTCCGCCGCGCTCTTCGCGTGGCTTCCCGCCGTCCGCGCGCACGCGGGACTCGCGACGACCGACATGGCCGCGACCGCCGCATTCGCGGTCGCCCTCCTGGCGCTGGATCGGTGGCGTGACGATCCGACGCGGGCGCGAGGAGCCGCGCTCGGCGCGAGTGCCGCGGCGGGCACCCTCTCGAAATTCTCGTTCGTTCCCTTCTTCGGGATCGCGGTCGCGGCGGCGATCGTCGCGGATCGGAAACGTCCTTCCTTTCGATTTCTCGTTCTACCGGCGGGGGTCGCGGCGCTGGCGATCTGGGCCGGATATCGGTTCGAAGCCGGAACGCTCGCCGGTGCCGATCCGAGGGCGCCGACCTTCGCGAGCCTCGCGGTTCCCGCTTTCGCCCGCCCCGCGTCGGTGTGGGGCGCGCGACATCTCCCGGTTCCCGCGCCGATGTTCTTCGCCGGCGCCGCGGAGCTCGGGGCCGAGAACGTCCAGGGCCACCCCGGATTTCTCTTCGGGAAGATCCGGGACCACGGCTGCTGGTACTACTTTCCGGCCGCGGTCTTCTTCAAGACGCCGATCCCCTTTCTGTTGCTCGCGGCGGCAGGGGCCGCCGCCGCGATCCGCAAGGGAGGCCGGGCGCGCGAGGCGGCGCTCCTGCCGGTCGCGATGCTCGCGTCGATGCTCCCCGCATCGATCGACATCGGCGTGCGCCACGCGCTTCCGATGTTCGTTCCGCTCTCGGCGATCGCCGGCGCCGGACTCGTCGCGATGGCGAAACGCCCCGACGCGCGCGTCGTCGCGGCGATTCTCGTCGCCTGGATGGCCGTTCGCACCGAGGCCGCGCATCCCGACTACCTTCCCTGGTTCAACGAAGCGGCCGGCGCGCATCCCGAGCGCATCCTCCAGGACAGCAATCTCGACTGGGGTCAGGATTACCTGAGGCTGGCCGAGACGATCGACCGGGAGCACATCCGAAGATGCGCGGTCTTCTTCTCCGGCACCGTTGTCCTCCAGAAACACCTTTCGGACCCCCGCGCCGAGCTTCGTCCGGCCTCTTCCGGCGACCGAAGCCCGGGGTGGTATGCGGTTCCGGAGGGCGTTCTCGCGATGGACGCCGACGCGCGAGACGGCGCTTACGCGTGGCTCGACGATTACGCGTTCCGAAGAATCGGAGCATCGATCCGCCTGTACCACGTGCCGCGCTGAATGCCGCCGCTACAATGCTCCGAGCTTGAGCTTCCCTCTGATCGCCGTCTATGCCGCGACGTCCGGCGCCGCCCTGGCTCTCGTGTCGCGGTTCCTCCGGCGGATCTCGCTGCTCTGGGCGATCGCCCTCGCGCTCCTGCCGCTCGCCGTGACGGGGAAGGCGGTCGTCACCGGCGGGTACTTCGGACCGCTCAATCTCGCGTATGCCGCGTCGCCGCTCGCAGCACAGGGTGGTCCCGCGCTCCACCGCGACTACGGAAACGGGCTCCTGACGGACGTGGCGTTCCAGATGGTCCCCTGGAAGGCCGCGGTTCGCCGAGACCTCCTCGCCGGTCGGGCGCCGCTCTGGAACCCCTTCATCCTCTGCGGCGACGTGCTCGCGGGCGCGGGGCAGTCGGCGCCCTTCCATCCCGCGACGCTGATCGGGCTTCTGCTGCCGCTCGCCGAGGCTCGGACGCTCGAAGCCACGCTCGCCTTGCTGCTCGGCGCGCTCTGCGCGTTCGTTTTCCTGCGCGACCTCGAGCTCGCTCCGGTGTTCGCGTTCTTCGGCGCGTCCGTGTGGATGCTCTCGTTCCACTTCCTGTTCTGGACGGGATGGCCGCAGGCGCAGTCGTTCGCACCGCTCCCGTTGATGGTGGCCGGGGCGCGCCGGATCGCTCGCGGCGAGCGGGGAGGTTTCGGCGCCGCGTCGGCCGCTCTCTTCCTCGCGCTCGTCG
>DASTIQ010000307.1 GCA_035717485.1 Thermoanaerobaculia bacterium
CATGCCGATCGTCAGAACGGGGAATCCCCCCGGCGTCTACGTGAATCTCGTGCTCGTCGTTCTGATGATCGTCGGACTGGCGTCGTCGCTGGGAAGACGACCCGTTCTTCCCGCGGAGCCGTAGGCGCGGCGTTCCTTCCCGAGAGCGCCGGGAGCCTTCACCCCTGCGAAGCGTCGCGGCGCGGTGAAGAGGGCGCGTCCCGCCGGTCCGCCGATTCGCTTCGTTGCACCACCAATGAGTCGTCGCCCGCCGCATCCTCCGGCGATTCCGCCAGGCGCCGGGACAGGAGCTCCGCGTGAGTCCGGGCGGTGGAGGCGATGCCGGCCCACGCGTTCCGGCCCCCGTTCTTCGCGAGGTAGAGCGCCTGGTCGGCGAGATCCACGACCTGGGACCACGGGATCGCTCTCGGAGCCGACGGGACGAAGGGAAACGCCGCGAACCCGATCGACGCCGTCTTCGCGAGGGGCTGACCTCCGTCGAGCAGGAACGGGCGCTCCGCGATCGCCGTCCGCAGTCGTTCGGCGATCTCCGGCGCGTCGCCGCGAGGGCTTCCGCGCGTGACCGCGAGGAACTCTTCCCCGCCCCAGCGAAGCACGTAGTCGGAAGCCCGGAAGACCTGCTCGAGACGGGCGCGCATCTGCTCGAGGACCCGGTCGCCCGCGGCATGCCCGAGCTCGTCGTTGACGCTCTTGAAGTGGTCGATGTCGACCAGGAAGAACACGAGATCGGTCTCCTGGCGGACGGCGAGCGCCACGTCCTCGTCGATGCGCTGCATGAGGAAGCGACGGTTCCGAAGGCCCGTCAGCGCGTCCGTGATCGTCATGTCCTCCAGAGCGGCGTTGGCTTTCGCGAGCTCGCTCGTCCGGTCCGCGACGATCTCTTCCAGTCGTGCGGCTCGCCGGCGCAGGACTCCGGTGCGGGCTCGGACGAGCGCGAGGATCGCGGCGAGGAGGATTCCGGCGATCGCCGCGCGAAACCACCAGGTCTCGTACCACGAGGGAAGAGAGCGCAGCCCGAGCGCGATGGCGCTCGAACTCCAGGTTCCCCGGCGATTCGTGCCACGCACGCGCAACGTGTAGGTTCCGGGCGCGAGATTGGTGTAGGTCGCGAGGCGGTGCGCCGAATCGGCGGATATCCAGTCCCGGTTGTATCCCTCGAGCTTGTAGGCGTAGCGGAGCGCGTCGGGCGCGGAGTAGTCGAGCGACGCGAACTCGACCGTGATGTCGCGCAGGCCGGCGGGGAGGTCGAAAAATCCGCCGCGGCGGGTCCCGGCCGTCACGGACCGCCCGCCGAGCGTCAGCTCCGTGATCGCCACGGGCGGCGAATAGCTCCACTCCGAGCTCGCGCCGGGCTCGATCGCGGCGACGGCACGAGTTCCCGCGAAGAAGATCGTGCCGTCGCGCGCGGCGGCGACGGCTCCCGTCCAGAACTCGGTTTCGTCGATGCCGTCGGCCGGACCGAGGATCCGCGTCCGGAAGGTCTCGGGATCGATGCGGGCGAGCACATTCGTCGCGCTCGCCCAGATCTTCCCGTCGGCGCCCTGGGCGAGGCCGTCGACGTGCTCGGGCAGGCCCTCCGCGTCCCCGAGACGCCGGACGATGGCTCCGCCGTCGCCGCTCTCGGTCAACACGTTCAGCGGTCCGCCGACGGCGCCCGCCCAGATCCGCCCGCCGCGGTCCTGGACGATCGAGCTGACGGCGCCGGTCCCGAGCGAATTCGGGTTCCGGGGATCGTGGACGAATCGCGTCACCCGCCCCGTGCGGGGATCGATGCGGTCGAGGCCGTTCCGGGTTCCGGCCCAGATCCGGCCGGCGCGGTCCGCGTACAGCACCGTGGCGAAGTCGTTCGACATCGTCTCCGGCGAATCGCCGTGCCGGTAGCGCGTCACGCCGCCGCTGCGCTCGTCGAGCGCGGCGACGCCGGCGCCCGTTCCGACCCAGAGGGTGCCGCCGCTCTCGACGAGCGCGAACACGCGATCGAGGGTCCGGTACGGCCCCTGCGGACATTCGACCGCGCGTCCCCCGAGGGGGAGACGGCAGAGGCCTTCCATCGTCCCGATCCAGAGCGTGCCGTCGGCGCCGCTCCGGAGGGTCTGCACGCTCGGGTGGTTGGGGACCGTGAATGCGGTCGAGGCGCCCGTTCGGGGATCGAGATTCGCCACCCGGTCGGACCCGCCGAGCCAGAGGGTCCCGTCCGGGGCGGCCGCAACCGCCCTCGCGCCGATGTCTCCCGCTCCCAGATGCTTGTCGCTCGAAGTGAGCTCGTCGATGCCGCGGTTGGCCGGATTGTGGACGAGAAGGCCCCCGGGGCCGTTGGCGACCCAGATCAGCCCCGATCGGTCGCGAAAGAACTGCCACACGTCGCCGGGAGTGAGCCCTCCGGGGTTCGCCCGGTCGATCGCGATCCGGCGAACGCGCTGCGTCGCGTCGTCGACGATCGAGATTCCGCCGTCGTAGCAGGCGACCCAGAAGACGCCGGGAGCGACCTCGATCACGCCCCACTGCTCGCCGGGCGCCAGCGCGGAACGATCGTTGCCCGACGAATACGTTCGAGCGAGCCCGCGCTCCGCGTCGAGAACGAAAACGGCGTCGAGCGAACCGATCCAGAGACGGCCGGCCGCATCTTCGGAGAGGCTGAAGAACGCCCGTGAGCGGAAGCTCCCGCCGCCCTCGGGAACGAAGGGACGAAAGGTCTTCTCCGAGGGGGCGCGGCGGTAAAGACCGCGGACGGTCGCCGCCCAGACCGCCCGTTCACGGTCGATCAGGATCGCCTCGACGCGCGGCTGAGCCTCGCTCGAGTCCGCCACGTCGGCCGGTTCGAAACGGCCGGCCGACGGGTCGAAGGAGTCGAGACCGGCGTCACCGCCCACCCAGATGCGGCCGTCCGAGGCCCTTGCGAGAGCGATGATCGTCGCGCTGCGCGGGCCGGTCCGGCCGGCGGGGTCGGGGCGCCAGACGTGGAAGGTTTCCGTGGATTCGTCGAGCGACATGAGTCCGCTCGAGAGAGTTCCGATCCAGAGGGTGCCGTTCGGGTCCGCCAGGAGAGACTCCACGCCGGGCGGACTCTCGGAGCCCTTCTCTTTCGGCAGGAAGGTGCGGAAGCGGTAGCCGTCGTAACGGGCGAGACCGGCCGGCGTGCCGACCCAGATGAACCCGGCGGCATCCTGAGCGACCGCATAGACGGCCGGGTGCGGCAGCGTCTTCTGGTCGATCCTCTGGAAGACGGGGTCCGCGACGTTCGACCACGGCGAGACGGCGCCCGCGGCCGAGGCGGCGCAGGCGAACAGCCAGGAAAAGAAGAGGACGCCGCGGGCTCCGCTCATGAAAACGTACGAATCTTAAGTCTTCCTCTCGATTCGGAGGGCCCGCTCCGCCCACCGCCCGTCACGAAGGAGGAACGCGTGCCGCCCCGTCTCCGCGGGGCGCCTCCCCGGCCGTTCAACCGTGCCGATATGATGTTCACCGTGTTTTCGAGGCCGGATCGAAGGACGAATTGACGCGTGACCGACGAACCGAATTCCGAGCAGCCCCGGTCGGTCGTCCTGTTGCTGCAATGTCCTCTTCGCCGCGGCCTGGCCGCCCGGCTGACCGAGTTCGTGTACGAGCACGGGGGGCGCATCCTCTATCACGATCAGTTCGTCGATCCCGAGGATCAGCAGTACTTCACGCGGCTCAAGTGGGACGTCTCGACGTTCACGCTGAAGGATCCCGAGATCGCCCGACGCATCGGCGGGCTCGTGGAAGGAGCCCCCGACACCGAGTGGTCGCTCCACGACTCGAGCGAAATTCCCCGAATGGCGGTCTTCGCGTCGAAGGATCCGGCCTGTCTCGACGACATCCTGGCGCGCTGGCGTTCCGGCGAATGGCGCGTCGACATCCCCGTCGTCGTCGCCAACCATCCCGATCTCGAACCGGTGGCGAGACGTTTCGGCGTCGACTTCCGGACGGTTTCCGTCACGAAGGAGAACCGGGACGCGGCGGAGGAGGAACACCTGGGGCTGCTGGAAGCCTACCGCATTGAATTCGTCGTGCTCGCGCGCTACATGCAGATCGTCTCGGGCCGATTGATCCGTGCCTATCCGAACCGGATCATCAACATCCATCACGCTTTCCTCCCGGCTTTCCCGGGTGCCCGCCCGTACCACGCGGCGCGGGCGCGAGGCGTCAAGATCATCGGCGCGACCAGCCACTACGTCACGGAGTCTCTCGACGCCGGCCCGATCATCGAGCAGGAGGTGCTGCACGTGACCCACCGGCACTCCGTCGAGGATCTGATCCGGCTGGGCCGCGATCTCGAGAAGGTCGTTCTCTCCCGGGCGATCTATGCGCACCTTCGCCGGAAGGTCATCGTCCACAAGGGGAGGACGGTGGTTTTCGACTAGCCTCGACCCGGCCGCCCGCCCCCCTTGACAGCCCGGGGGAAGGGGAGCTACTCTCTCCTAAGCTTCTTAGGGGTAGCGTTGACCGAGCCCGCCGAACTTCTTCCGGGAACACTCGACCTTCTGATCCTGAAGGCGCTTTCCCTCGGTCCGTTGCACGGGTACGGGGTCCTGCTGCGCATCGGGCAGATTTCCGGCCAGTCGCTGCTCATCGAGCAGGGGGCGCTGTATCCCGCCCTGTTCCGTCTCGTGCGCCAGGGGCTTCTCACGGCGAAGTGGGGGCGGTCCGAGAACAACCGTCGCGCCAAGTTCTACGAGCTCACGGCTTCGGGGCGAAAGCGTCTGCGGGAAGAAACGGACGGCTGGAAACGCCTGGCCGCGGCCATGGCCTCCGCCCTCGCCGCGCGACCGGAGGAAGGATGAGTCTCCTCTCCCATTTTCGTTCCCTGTCCGCCCGGCTCCTCCATCGTTCTCGGACCGACGGCGACCTGGCAGAAGAAGTTCGCGGACACATCCAGTGCCGCGCCGACGACCTCGAACGTTCCGGTCTGGATCGCGTCGAGGCCGAGCGACGCGCCCGCATCGAGTTCGGAAGCCCCGAACGCTTCAAAGAAGAATGCCGGGAAGAGCTCGGCGGCCGCTGGATCGACGCCTTGGTCCAGGATGCGCGCTTCAGCCTTCGAATGCTGCGCCACTCTCCGGGCTTCACCGCGATCGCCGTCCTGACGACCGCACTGGGCGTCGGGGCGACGACGGCGATCTTCAGCGTCGTCGCCGCCACGCTGCTGCACCCCCTTCCCTTCCCGCGGCCCGAGCAGCTCGTGAGGATCGAAGCCGACCTTCCCGGCGTGGGCGCGCACGACGTGGGGCTGTCCGAACCGGAGTGGCAGGATCTTCAGCGTTCGGGCATCTTCACGAACGTGTCGCCGACGTGGTACGACGACAACAACCTGACCGGCGGAGCCCGTCCCTCGCGCGTCAGCCTGCAGATCGCCGCGCCGAACTATTTCTCGATCCTCGGCGTGAAGCCGCGCCTCGGCAGGACGTTCGATCCGGAGAACCACGCGCCCGGCGTCCTGCCCGAGCTGGTCATCAGCGACGGGCTGTGGAAACGGGCATTCGGGGCCGATCCCGGAATCCTGGGCAGGAGTCTGAGGATGGACACGGACCTGTACCGCGTGATCGGGGTCATGCCGCCGGGCTATCACGATCCGGGCCGAACGGCGAGAGACCGGAATATCGAAGTCTGGGCCGCCACGAGTTTTTTCGGGGCGCCCCTTCTGGATCAACCGCCGCGCAATGGGCGGAATCTTCCGACGGCCATCGCAAGACTCAAACCCGGCCTGAAGATCGAAGCGGCGCAGAGCCGCCTCGACGCGCTCGTGGCATCCCTGCAGAAACAGTTTCCCGGCGATTATCCGCGTCAAAGCCGGTGGACGATGCGCCTGATCCCCCTCCAGGACACCGTCGTGGGGAACGTGCGGCAGTCGTTGCTTCTTCTTTTCGGCGCCGTCGGGCTGATCCTCCTGATCAGCTGCGTGAACGTCGCCAATCTTCTCCTCGCGCGAGCCAGCGCGAGAGGCCGCGAAATGGCCATCCGCCAGGCGCTCGGAGCCGCGCGCGCCCGGCTGGCGCGCCAGCTGGTGACGGAGAGCCTGCTTCTCTCCGTGCTGGGCGGAGTCGCGGGTGTCGCGATTCTTTTCGGCACGAAGAGACTCCTCATCCGGCTCGTTCCGGACACTCTGCCGCGGCTCAACGAAATATCGACGAGCGGGAGCGTCCTGCTCTTCGCCCTCGCCGCCTCCCTCGCCGCCGGCGTGGCCTTCGGCGTCGCTCCCGCTCTGCAGATCGGGCGGCTGAACCTGGCTCCCATGCTGAAGCGGGAAGGGCGCGGTTCGACGAGTTCCGGAGAACAGGCGCGCACGCGGCGCGGGCTGGTGATCGCGGAGTTCGCCCTCTCCCTGATCCTGATGGCCGCCGCGGCTCTTCTCCTGCGCAGCTTCCGGGACCTGCTGAACGTCCCGCTCGGGTTCGATCCCCGCCGCGTGATGACCATCCAGACGAGGCTGCCTTACCCGAACGATCCCACGACGTACCTCTATGGGACCGCTCCCCGGGCGGCGCAGTTCTATCGGGAGGTCCTCCGTCGAAGCCGGAAGCTGCGCGGCGTCGAAGAGGCCGCCATCGGCGATCTGGGCGCTCTTCCCCTGGGGCACGATCGAAACAATCAAAACCCGCCCGTTCCGCTGATCCGGGAAGGCCGCGAGGATCGGAGCAACGACGCTCCGCTGGTCGACGGCTCGATCGTCACCCCGGAGTACTTTCCCCTGATGGGCATGACGCTCCTCCGCGGGCGGCTGTTCAGCGACCTCGACGATGAAAATGCGCCTCCGGTCGCGGTGATCAACGAGGCGATGGCGCGCGCGTACTGGCCGGCGGAGAATCCGGTCGGAAAGCGGCTCAAGCTCACCCGGAGGCCTTCGGCCTGGACCACGGTGGTCGGGATCGTCGCGGACGCAAGGACGGAATCGCTGGAAGACGCCGGGATTCCCCAGATCTATGCGAGCCTGTATCAGAAGGGCGCTCACCATCTGGCGATATTTCTGCGTGGAAACCTGGATACCTCCTCCCTTCCCGATGAAGTGCGCGAGCAGGTGCAATCCGTCGATCCGACGCTTCCCGTCTTCGGAGCCCGGATGCTTCCCGAGACGGTATCCGCGTCCCTCTCGGCCCGGCGATTCTCGATGGAGATGGTCGGCCTGTTCGCCTTGACGGCGTTGTTCCTCGCGGGACTGGGAATTTATGGCGTGATTTCATACATGGTCAACGAGCGGGCCCACGAGATCGGCCTTCGACTCGCCCTCGGGGCGCAACCAGCGAACGTCATGCGGATGGTCCTGCGCCAGGGGCTGGGCCTCGCGGTCACCGGCTCCGTCCTGGGATTGGCGGGGGCACTGATCGTGTCCCGCCTCATGGCGGGGCTGCTCTACGGCGTCAGGCCGACCGATCCGTTGACGTTCACGAGCGTGGCGGCCCTGCTCATCGGCGTTGCCCTGCTGGCGTGCTATCTCCCCGCACGCCGCGCCACGAAGGTCGACCCGATCGTCGCCCTCCGCGACGAGTAGCGGGGTTCACGCCGCGCGGGACCTCGCGCGCGCCCGACGGCGCGATCGCGCGATATCTCAACGCGCGGCGAGATCGTTCCGAACGACTTCGCCGCCCTTCATCACGAAGCGGATGCGTTCGAGCTCGGTGATGTCGGCGACCGGATCCCCCGCGACGGCGACGAGATCGGCGAATTTCCCGGGCTCGAGATCGCCGATCCGGTCCGACCAGCCCAGCATCTCCGCGGCATTCGTGGTGATGGCGCGGATCACGTCGAGAGCCGGCATTCCGGCCTGACGCAGGTTGAGAAGCGCCGCCACGCTGGCTTCGCCGCGTGTCTTCCCCGGGTAGAACCAGCACATGTCCGAGCCGGCGGCAAACCGGACTCCGGACTTCAAGACCCGCTGAACCAGCCGGTCGTAGCGTTGGCGACGCGCCTCGGTGAAGGCACTCGCGGAACGGAGGGCGGGCGACATCACGATGCTGGGTTCCTGGATCTTGACGAAGAAGCCGCCGTAAAAGGTCGGCGTCAGGTCGAAGAAGATTCCCTTGTCGCGCATCTGCTCGAGTTGCTCGTCGGTCGCATCGTTGCCGTGCTCGATGGAATCGACGCCGGCCGCGATCGCCGTCTGGATGCTGGTCGCTTCGAACGCGTGAACGGCGACCTTGAGGTGCTGACGGTGTGCCTCTTCGACGACGGCGGCGAGCTCGGGAACCGTCAGATCCTCGTCGGCCGAGACCTTGATCAGATCGACGTTCTGGAACGCGTTCTGCCGGACGGCCTGTCGCGCCCGGTCGGCGCCGTCGATCAGCAGGAACTCCTGCTGAAGGATCGCCTCGGAAAGGGCGGGATTGAGGTCCTGAACGTACTCTCCGCGCGTGATCAGTTTGCGTCCGGAAGCCAGGATTCTCGGGCCCGGCACTCGACCGGCGTCGATCGCGTCACGGAGCTCCGTGTCGCCGTCGATCCCGGAGTGCCCGAGGTTGCGAACGGTCGTGATGCCGCTCTCCAGGTCTTCGCGAGCCCGTTGGGCGCCCGCCAAGACGCGTTTGGTCGGCGATTCGACGATCGCGAGAAGCAGGCCGGGAGCGAACTTCCCATTGGGGTGTCGAGCGATCTCGGCTTCCGGCGGGACGACCACGTCCAGGAGCAGATGGGTGTGGCTGTCGATCAGCCCGGGCAGCAAGGTGGCGTTCCCCAGGTCGATGGTGGGGATGCCGGTCGGCGCGTCCGCTCGCACTTTCGAAGGCGCACCGACTTCCTTGATCCTGCCGTTCTCGATCCACAGGGCCGCGGGCGAAAGCACGTTCCCGGTCCGTGGATCCAGCAGCCGCCCGGCTCTTACCAGGACGGCGGAAGAGGATGGCGGGGCGAGCCGCAGGGTTGCGCACAGAACGAAGAACGTCGCCGCGAGAACGACGCGTCTGCGCGTGGGCTCGTCTCTCCCGGCCGCCGGGTCGGCCAGGCGAGAGCCCTTCTCAGCGGTCCGCACTCTCCAGTACCTTCTGCGCATCGCGACGAATTTCGCCGCGGCGCGGCCCCGTGTCGGACCATGAGGATGCCGGCACGGCGTGCGCATCCAGGAGGGCCAGGGCCCTCTCGGCGTGCTGCCGCGCCCGGTCCTTCCGACCGTCCGCCAGGTACGCCTCGGCGAGCGTCTCGTGGGCGTCCGCCGAATCCGGATACGCCAGCAGGACGAGCTCCAGGACCTCGACCGCCCGCTTCGGCTCTTTCGCGCGCATATGGTCCTGCCCGATGATGCTGGCGGTGATTTCCGGGAACAGCTGAGCCCGCGGATCTCGCCGGCGCGCCTCCGTGAGCCGCTGCGCGACGCGCGCGGCTCCCCCGGGCGTCTGGATTTCCTCGAGAGTCCGCGCCGACGCCAGGGTATCCGCCGGGGCGTGCCCCGGCGTCCGGATCAGCGTGGTGACGAGCCAATCCACGATCATGCCGGCGAGATCGGGGTGGGGCTCGAACATGTCGGTTCCATGGCCGCCTCTCGCCGGGACCTTGCTCGCATCGGCGGTCTCGTACCAGATCCAGGGTGCATCCTGCGCCGCCGAGTAGTGCACGAACTTCTTCTCCGCGCTGGAGGAGGCGAGATAGAGCCATTCCATCGCCTCGACCGTGGGAGGGTATTCGTCGTCGTCGGCCACGGCGAAGAGTCCGGGCAGCTGCGGCGCCTGCCTCAGGAATTGCAGGCCGTCCTGGAGGGTCTCTCCGGAAAGCAGCACGAGCGATTTCACCTCGGCAGGGTGTCGATGGGCCGCTTCCACGGAGTAGAGGACGCCGAACGATCCGGCTCCTCCCACGCCGACGACATCGCGCTGGACGCCGGGCTGCGAGACCAGGTACTGGAACGCGGCGTCCACGTCGCCCGGCCACATCGCCCTCGCTTTCTCCTTCGCCGCGTCCGTCGGCACGACACGAGGCTCGCCGCTTTCTCCGAACCCGCGCATGTCGAGCGTCAGGGCGTTCATTCCGGCCGTCGCGAGCTGGCGGGCGACGACGTCCCACGAGTCGCGCGTCCGGTTGCTCTGGTGCAGCAGCAACACTCCCGGGCCCGGCCGGGCCGCCGCGTAGTAGGTCGCCTTCAGCAGGAAGCCATCGGAAGCCTTGACGTCCACCGCGCGCGGGGCGGGCGTCCCCGAAAAAGCGCATGCGGCGAGCCCGGTGAAGACGATCCCCGCGGCGATCCGGGGCGAGCGACGTTTCGGAGAAGCCACGTTTACCTCCGGGCGATGAAGCAGCAGGCGGTATGGGCGACGGTTTCGAAGACGCCGGTCAGCAGAAGCGCGCCGAACGCGACGGCCAGGAGCGTGTTCGCCGCCGCGTAGGAATGCCGGCCTCGCGGGGAAGCGAGCCGCGCGAGACGACGGCCCAGGAACGACCCGATCCCGGCCTCCAGCAGGAACGCGTCGTCCGGCGCGGCCAGTTTCCCCAGCGCCGCGATCAGGTCCGCCCCTCGGCCGCGCCGGATCACGGACTCGTCGCACGAGAGCTCGCGGTAGAACGCCAGGCGCGAGCTCGCGATCCAGACGAGAGGATGAAACCAGAGTCCGCAGCGCCCGAGTTCGTGGATCAGACGGATCAGATTGTCCCGGCGGCGAACGTGGATGCGCTCGTGGATCAGGACGGCATCGAGCTCCGCATCGGTCAACACCCTCCCGATTCCGGCCGGGAGCGAAATCCGGGGACGCAGGACGCCTTCGACGGCCGGCCCTCCCGGGCCTGCCGCGGCGGCTCCGCGCCGCTCCGCCCGGAGCCTCGACAGGAGGCGCGCCAGCAGAAAGCCCGATCCCGACAGCCAGGCCAGCAGAAGCATCGGAGCGGCCGGGCTCCGCGAGAGCCGGTTCGCGGCGTCTCCGACGATGGCGAGCGGGGACGCCCAGGTGAGGTGAGGCGCCCCCAGCGCATCGAGAATCGCGCCCACCGGAACAATGAAATTGAGGGACGTCGCGACCCAGATCCAGTACTTCGTCGTCGCGCTTCCGAGCGGGATCGACGTGAGAGCCCAGGCCGAAACCCCGACGGCCGAGGCGTACAGAAGGTGGACGTTCGCGTAATAGAGCCCCCGCGTGACGTGCTCAAGCATGGCCTTTTCCTCCGCGGCCGCGGCCGCCCCTCTCCGCCGCCGCGTCCTGAAGGGTTTTCAGATCCTTCAGCGTGATCGTCCCCGTCTCGAGGAGATTGGACACGAGGAGGCGCGGAGATCCCCCGAACAACTCCAGGAGGTCGCGAACCAGTCCGCTGCGGTACTGCCTCTGGTCGATCGCGGGCTCGAACAATTGGGCGTTGCCGACCTTTTTGACCTTGCGCAGCGCGCCCTTCTGCTCCAGCCGGTAGACGAGAGTCTGGACGGTCGTGTAGGCGACGCGCTCGTCCTCGGGCAGAGCGTCGAGGATCTCGCGGACCGAGCAGGTCCCGAGCCTCCAGCACTGCTCGAGAATCCGTGTTTCGGCTTTCGAAAGGCGGGCCATTTTCACTTCTCTCCTACGTCGTACGGCAAATCTACTACAAGTGACGTAGCACATCAAGCGGCCGCCGGAAGGAGCATCCCGTTCCGGCGATCATGATCTCCGGGAGAAACCGGCGGGCGTTCGTCCGTCGAATAGAATTTCATCCTGTCTCCGGGCGCGCGCGACGCCGAACGCTTCGAGCGGAGCAAAGAGATGATGAAGAGAGGCCTCGGCCGTCACGTCTATGGACTGGCCGCGATCGCGTTCGGCGTCATCGCCCTCATCTGGCCCGAGCCGCGCCACTGGCCGGAGCTTCGGTTGATGGGCGACGTTCCCGGGCGTCGGATTCTCCTCTCCGCCGCCGCGGCGATCCTGATCCTCGGGGGCGTCGCGATCCAGGGGCGGAAATCGGCGCGCGCCGGTGCCGCCGCGCTGGGCGGCATCAACCTGATCTTCGCTCTGCTCCTCGTGCCGCAGGTCGTCAAGGAGCCGGGGGTGTACAACAGCTTGGGCAATCTGTTCGAACCGCTGTCTCTGCTCGCGGCGGCGCTGATCGTTTACGGGTCGGTCCGAGGAGAGTCGGGTCGGACGGGAAGATTGGCGCGGATGGGATACGGGCTCTTCGGGATCTCCGTCGTGTCTTTCACGATCGAACAGGCCGTCTATCTCGCTCCGACGATCGCCCTCGTTCCGAAATGGATTCCTCCGGGACAGAAGTTCTGGGCGATCGCGACCACGATCGCGTTCGCGCTTGCCGCCGTCGCGCTCCTCACCGGTCGATCGGCGCTTCTCGCGGCGCGGTGCCTGACGGCGATGCTGATCCTCTTCGGGCTGGTGGTGTGGATGCCGGTGTGTTTCGCCGATCCGCACAAGATGTCGAACTGGTCGGAGAACGTCATGAACCTGGCGATCGCCGGAGCGGCGTGGATCGTCGCCGATTACCTCGCCGGGAGACGTTCCCGGCGATCGAATCTCGATTCGGCCCGACCGTAGGCTCCGGATCGGATCCTCGCGCTCCGGAAGGTGGCCTGTGCTACCTTGCGGCACCCGTGCTCCATCCTGGTGATCGGAAGCGATTTCGACGCGGTCTGATTCTCGCGGTCGCCGCCGTCGCCGCCTTTGCCGGCGCGTCGGCGCCCGCCGACGTCGAGTCCCGACGGAAAGCGTTCCACGACCTTCTCGCCGAACAATGGAACTACCGGATGTCGGCGAATCCGGAGCTCGCCTCGACGCTCGGCGACCGGCGCTGGAACGACCGGTGGAGCGATCGCTCGCCGGCGGGCGTCGGAAGGGATCTCGCCCGGCAATCAGAATTCCTCGACCGATTCCGGGCCATCGACACTTCGGGTTTCCCGGAGTCCGAACGGCTCGACGCGCGGCTGATCATCGGTCAGCTCGAGGAGTCCCTCGAGGACGGGAGACTCCGGAACTGGGAGATGCCCGTCAACCAGTTCTCGGGCATCCACGTCAACACGCCGATCCTGGTGAGCTATCTGCCGTTCGAAACGCGGAAGGACTACGAAGATTACGTCGTCCGTCTCATGTCGCTCCCGAAGGCTTTCGGAGGAGTCACGGAATCGATGCGCGCGGGCATGCGCGATGGTCTGATGCCCCCGAAGTTCCTTCTCGCCCAGGTCGTCCGCCAGGCGGAAATGATCGCGGGCGAGACCCCGGAGAAGTCGTCGTTCGCGCGGCCGCTCGACCGGTTCCCCGAGGGCATCGGGGCGGAGGATCGCCAGCGGATTCGGGACGCCGTGATCGGCGCGATCCGCGATCGCGTCCTTTTCGCGTATCGAAGGTTCGCAGGCTTCGTGAAGGAGGAATATGCCCCCCGGGGACGGGCCGAGGCGGGCGTCTGGGCTCTCCCGGACGGGGCGGCGCGCTACGCGTTCCGGGTGAGACAGGCCACGACGACCTCGCTCTCTCCCGGCGAGATCCATCGCCTCGGCCTCGCCGAGGTCGCCCGCGTCGAAGAGGAGATGTCGAAGATCGCGCGACGGCTCGGATACGCCGACGCGAAATCCCTCGACGCGGCGCTCGCCGTGGATCCGGCCCGTCACGCCCGCTCCCGCCAGGAGCTCCTGGATCTCTACGCGAAGTATCTCGACGACATGAGACCGAAGCTTCCCCGGCTCTTCGGGCGGCTGCCGAAGGCCCGTCTCGTGGTCAGGCCGACGGAGGACTTCCGCGAGGCGACGACGTCCGGAGCGGAGTACAACCCGTCGAGCCCCGACGGGTCGCGCCCCGGCGTCGTGAACGTCAATACCGGGGACTTCGCGAAGCGGACGACGATCAACGTCGAGACGCGCGCGTACCACGAAGGGATCCCGGGCCATCACCTGCAGATCGCGATCGCGCAGGAGCTGACCGGCATCCCGCCGTTCCGGCAGCAGGCGGAGTACACGGCGTTCGGCGAAGGATGGGCGCTGTACGCCGAAGACCTCGGCCGGGAAGTCGGCGGTTTTTCCGATCCGTACCAGCTCTACGGCCACTATCAGGACGAGCTGCTGCGATCCATCCGGCTCGTCGTCGACACCGGCCTTCACGCGAAGCGGTGGACGAGGGAACAGGCGTTCGACTTCTTCCACGCCCATTCGGGAATCGACGACCAGGAGATCGCGAGCGAGGTCGATCGGTACATGATCTGGCCCGCGCAGGCGCTCGGCTACAAGATCGGACAGCTGACGATCCTCGGGCTCCGGGAGAAGGCCCGGAAGGCGCTCGGCTTCCGTTTCGACATCCGCGCGTTCCACGACGAGGTCGTGGGCGCGGGCGCGCTTCCGATGGACGTCCTGAAGGATCGGATCGACGCGTGGATCGCCGCGAACAGGCGGGGCGCGGACGGAAACGAGAGCAAGTAGCGGTCTTCCGTTCGCCAGGGGATCCTCGGCGTCGACGCGCTATGGTCCGGAAGATCGAACACGCGTCCCGGACGGATGCGCGCCCGTCCGAGATCCCTCCCGGAGAGGCCGCGCGGTTCCCAGCGCGTCAGCGCACGCACCGAAGAGGTCCTCGGTCAGCCTCGGCGATGAGACGGCGGTGAAGGGCAAGCGCTCCCGGGCCGCCGGCCTCGGCGACCGGATTTCCCGCGAGCCTCCGTCTCAGGAAACTCGTCGGTTATCGGAGCGGGGCGACGCGCTCGCCACGGCCAGAACGGCTCCCGCAAAGAGCAGCGTGTCGGCGAAGTAGTTGATCCCCTCCACCTGGGCCGCCGTCGCGGTGGAGGACAGCGCCCCGATCAATACGGGCCCGTAGATCAGCAGGATCGTCAGCAGAATCCAGGCGCCGAGCGCGGTGGCCGCCATCCGCGCCTTCCGGTTCAGGAGCATGCATCCCCCGGCGATGACAAGCGCCGCGCCCGTCACGCCGTCGATGACCACGCGGGCCGGAACCCACGCGGGCATCTCCCGCTTGAGCGGAACTCCGGGAAGCCCCAGCGGATGGAAGAAGTGTTGGATGCCGAAAAAGATCGCGGCCAGCGCGACCACCGTTCGGCCGACGCGGATGAGCGTTCCCTTGCTCTGTCCGCGCCGCCCGTCCATGGCGTTTCCGGCGAGAACCCAGCCCGCGCCGCCGAACGACGACTCGCGGAAGACGATCGTCCAGAGAATCCGGTTGTGGGGGTCGACCAGAACTCCACGCGCGACATGGATCATCGCCACGAACAGAAACATCATGATTCCGACCAACAGTCCGGACCACCGCACCGCCACGCGGGCGGCGATGCTCAAGGACGCGGCGACGAGCGCGCTACCGACGAGATAGACCCAGAACAGGCGGCCCGGCATGTACTTCGGCACCAGCGCCAGGACGGACTGCGGGGCGAAGAAGTGCAGCGCGCCAAAGACCGCGAGCGGCATCCCGTAGCAGACGTTGGCCAGCGCGACGATCTTGTCGGCGCCGCGAGCCTCCGCGAACTCCTCTCGTGAAGCGACGAGGCCGATCAGCAGAACGATGGTGCCGGCGGCGCACATCGCGAGCACGACGGGAGAGGATGCGAAGAACGAGGAGAGAATCAGCGGGTGCACAGTCGGGCGATCTTACAGCGCGCTCCGCCTCCATTTCGCGGAGGACAGTGGCTCTGCCATCTCGGCGAGAAGTGGACATTGCCTCCGCATTCGCGCGGTTGTAGCCTCGAACGATGCGCGTTCCCGCCTTCGGATCGCATCGCTATCGGTCACTTGTGACACTCGACTCCGGAGGCCCGGACGATCCGCCTGTTCCGGCGACGAGAGTCGCGCTGCGCGCGCTGGCCGTGGCGCTCCTGCTCCTGGTCCTCGCCGCCTCCTCCGGCGAGGCACACGACTCCCTGCCTCCCGATCTCGACGCTTACGCGGCGCGGACCCTGAAGGCATTCGAAGTCCCCGGCATGGCCGTCGCCGTCGTGAAGGACGGCAAGGTCGTCATGGCCAGAGGCTACGGGGTCCGAGAGCTCGGCAAAGCGCCACCCGTCGATGCGAACACTCTCTTCGGCATCGCTTCCAACTCCAAGGCGTTCACCTCGGCCGTGCTGGCGATGCTGGTCGACGACGGCCGGATCGCCTGGGACGATCCCGTCATCCAGTACCTGCCCGCCTTTCAGATGTACGACCCCTGGGTGACGCGCGAGATGACGATCCGCGATCTGCTGGCGCATCACAGCGGTCTGGGGCCGAATGCCGGCGACCTGATGTCGTTCCCGCCGACGACCTTCTCGCGCGACGAGATCGTGCGACGCCTTCGCTTCCTCAGGCCCGTGACGAGCTTTCGCAGCCGGTACGCCTACGACAACGTTCTCTATCTCGTCGCCGGCGAAGTCGTCCGGGCCGTGACGGGCCGGACGTGGGACGAGTGCGTGAAGGAGCGCATCTTCGCCCCCCTGGGCATGACGCGCAGCAACACGAGCATCGAGGCCCTTCGCTCGGCCGACGACGTCGCGACGCCGCACTCTCGAGTCGCAGGCCGGGTGACGCCGATCGAGTACATGAACATCGACAACGTCGCCCCCGCCGGCGCCATCAATTCGTGCGCCGGGGACATGGCGAAATGGATGATCGCGCAGCTCGGTCACGGATCGATTCGCGGGGCCGCGGGTGAACGTCGTCTGTTCAGCGAGCGCCAGAGCCGGGAGATGTGGTCTCCGCAGACGATCATTCCGATCGACGATCTTCCGCCGCCACTGGCCGCGCTCCGGCCGGCATTTCTCGCCGACGGTCTCGGATGGTTCCTGAGGGACTTTCGCGGACACAAGATGGTCTGGCACACGGGCGGAATATCGGGCATGGTTTCCCGGGTCACGCTGATTCCCGATCAGAACGTCGGAATCGCCGTGTTCACGAACCAGCAGGACGACGGGGCGTTTCAGGCAATGACTTACCACATCCTCGATCGTTATCTGGGATTTCCGGAGACCGACTGGATCGACGCCTTCCGCGCAGCGGGGGAGGCGGCGCGCCGGAACGCTGACGAAGCAGTCAATCGACGGAGCAGAACACGCGCCGTCGATTCGAAACCATCGCTGCCGCTGCCGAATTATGCGGGCACCTATCGCGATGCCTGGTACGGAAACGTGACGATCACCGAGGAACACGGGGGGCTGGTGCTGCGCTTCAGCCGCACGCCGCTGCTGGTCGGCGATCTGGAACACTGGCAATACGACACCTTCGTCGCTCGCTGGCGCGATCGCCGCCTGAACGCCGACGCCTTCGTGACTTTTGCCCTGACACCCGACGGAAGCATCGATCAGATGAAGATGCAGCCGATCTCGCCGTCGTCGGATATCCGGTGCGATTTTCAGGACTTGCTGTTCGTTCCCGCGGGGAGAGACGGGAAGCCGCCGTCCTAGCGGGGCGCCGGAGACGCGCGAATCCCCGGCTGCCCGCTCGCCTGTGGTTGCGGGTACCGGCGCCGGCGATGGGAAGTGGCGTTCGGGCTCGTGGGGTCCTCCCCGTCGGCACGCCTGGCGGCGTGCGTGGGCGCGCAGCCGATGATCTGAATGCATCTGTGCCGCCCTTTTCCTGGTTGCTACGTTTCTGGTCGTCATGCGGTGGGCGGCATGGTTTGGAGCATGGATGCTGGTGAATCTTTCCGGCGTCGCGTCCGGCCAGGTCTCATGTCCGGGAATTCACATCACGATCCTGAACATCAGAAACAGCACCGGAACGGTCGCTTGCGCGCTCTTCGAATCACCGGACGGCTTTCCCCGAGAGTTCCTGCGCTCGGCGACGAACGTCATGGTGATCAAGATCCGAAATACGCAAGCGCGCTGCGACTTCGAGGACATCCCGCCGGGGACTTATGCGATCGCGGTCATCCATGACGAGAACATGAACGGCAAGCTGGAGACCAACTCGCTCGGTATCCCCAAGGAAGGCTACGGATTTTCAAACGACGCCAAAGCGGTGCTCGGAACGCCATCGTTCTCCGCCGCCAGCTTCCCCTACGACGGCCAGACCCTGGAACTGAAGCTGAGCCTGCACTACTGAGCGTCTCGTGTACGGACGCGCCTGAGCATCATTGCCGTAAGGCGCCGACGGAAGGCCGTAAAGGGAGCTTCTCATTCCCACATCGCGTCCCTCCAGTCGCGGATCACGTAGGCCTTCACCAACCCTTCCAGGAAGAACGGGTCTTCTCTGGCAAATTCCTCCGCCGCCTGACGGCTCCTGAAAATGGCCATGTTGCCGTGATCCGCGAACGGACCGATGCCGATAACCTCACCTCTGGACACGAAGCCGTCGACGAAGGACTTGTGCCGGGGGTATACGGCCATGATCTGATCCATCGTGGCCCCGGATGACTCGCCAATCACAACGCTCTTCATGCCACCTCCATTCGGATATTCGCACAGTGCCGCGTGACAGCCGCGCAACATCCCGTGGTCTCACCCGCTTGTGGGCGGCGGTCATCCCGGTGATGAAGCTCCCCGGCCACCGGTATCCCCGCTTGGAAGATCCAGGGCGCGCCGAGGCTGGTCCTGAGACGACGAGGTAGTCAGCCCGCGGCCTGAACGGCCCGGGGAAGCTCGACGGTGAAGATACAGCCCTTTCCCGGTAGATCGCGAACCTGAAGGGTACCGCCATTGGCTTCGGCTCCCCGTTTGCTGATCGCGAGACCCAGGCCGAGACCCGTACGGTTTCGACCCCGTCGCTCGAATGGAAGAAACAGCGTGTTTGGATCTCCGGGGGGAAGCCCGCCGCATTCGTCTTCGACGGCGATCTGGACGTGACCGTCGTCCGCCCATGAACGCAAGAGGACGCTCCCGTTGGGACGGGTGAACTTGAGCGCGTTTTGAACGAGGTTCCCGACGATCGACTCCAGAATCTGCCGGTCACCGTTGACGGCGACATCGCTTTCAATCTTGACGTTCGTGAAGCGCAAACCGCGCGCCTTGGCTTCCATCACCGCGAACCCCTCGACTTCGTCGATGACTTCGGCGACCGGAATGCGCTCCCGGTCGTGCATGCCGGAATTGAGGCGTGATTCCACGATGGCCTGCTCCACGAAACGATTCAAGCGCGAGAGACTACGTTCGAGAAGAGCGCTCGTCGAGCCGTCGACACCCACGCTCCCCGATTTCAGGGCTTCGTAGGCGAGCGTCGCTGACGCGAGGTGGTTTCGAAGCTCATGCGCAAAGATCGCAACACGCTCGGTTTCATTCTCCGAAACCTTCACATCCCGCCGCTTGCCGAACTCCTCTACCGCGTTGGCGATGGCATCGTCGAGGCACCGGTTGAGCACGCGGAAATCGTCCGTCGAAATAGGCGCTTTCCGCTCGATGGCGAGCTCGGTGATCGACTGGCAGACATCGCCGTAGTCGTGGACGACCTGTCCCGAGGTATACCCGAGGCCAAGCAGGTCCTCGCCGTGCTTGGTTGCGTCTTTCCGGAGACTGGGGCTCGAAGCCGTGTGCAGACGGAGGATCTCGACGAGTTGATCCAGGAAGAGCGGAATACCCTCGGTGAGCTCCGAGGGCGAGGGTGGGGGGATCTTTCTCGCCGAGACCTTCGTGCGGCATCGGTTGATGATCTCCTGTCGGTTTTCGGTGATGAATTCGTGCAACATGGCGTGTCCCCCTATCCAGCGGAAAGGACCGAGACCATCCTAGCGGCTTCGTCGTCGAGTGGCATCCGCCAATTTCATCAGCGTAAATCCGGGTCCGAAGGGTCGCGCCCTGTCTGACCGCCTCCGCGTGTCTGGCCGACGGACGGAAGGACCTGGGCCACCGGCACGAGCAAGCACCGGAGCACGAGGTGGATACAGGTCACCAAATCTATTCCCGATCAAACACCAGAATGCTCTTGGGCTGACTTTCATACAGGTCGTGGTCGGTCATCGTCAGGGTCTTGAGATCGGGAGAAATCTCGATCTGCCGGGTGCCCGTGATCGTGCCTTTGACTCTGTAGGTGATTTCCAGACTGCGCTCGTGCACGCGGCGGCCATCGCTCCCATCGAACTTGATCCTCTTGACCGCGTCTTCATCGGAACGTTTGAATGCCAGGCCACCCCTCTCGTCGCGCTGGATCTCGAGCTCGATCTTTGCGGACACTTTCGCGCTCTCGCTGTCCCACGTGCCGACGAGACCTGAACTCCCCGCCGTCCGCTCATACACATAGGGCAGGAACAACCTCGAACCATTCGGCAAAGGCGTCGAGAGCAGCGTCATCCCGTCGGGCAAATATTGCGTGAAGTCGTCGTGCAGAGTCTTGCCGTCTTCGGAAAGCGTCCATTCCGCGCGGAGGATCGTTCGGCCTTTCATCTTGCGGACGACCTCCCAGCGGTTGAGTCCCATCACGGCGACGGAGAAAGTCGTTCCCGACAGACCCGGCTGGTCGGTCCCATTCGCGACAATGGTTTCGGACTCGCCGCCCGTACCGGCAAAAGTGAGCCTGAAGGTATCCGGACCGGCGGCCTCGACCTTCATCTCGTCGATCAGTTTGCTCCTGGACGGGTTCACCTTCCATTTGCCGACGAACGGCTCGTCCGCCGCCCACAACGAGCTCGTCGCCAGACAAACAACCAGCAGCGCCTGAAAAATTCGATTGAACATGGAGCGTCCTTTCGATCTCGGCCACGCGCCTCCCGAACTATTACGTGGAAGCCGCCCCTGAGGTTTCAAGGACAGGGTGGAGCGCTGTTTCAACTCGATGAAGAGGCCGACCGATCCCGTTCCCCGGGTACTCTTTCCCCGGGGAGATCCTGCGGGCGGTCCTTCCCTTCAAGGATTATCGGTGGGAATTTGCGGGCGGTCCTTCCCGCTTCGTTACGAAGTGATCCGCCGAGCGCGCAACGCCTGGACCGCGAGGATTACCGAGAACGCACCAGTTACTCCGAGGACATAGAGAGTCCAAATGAACAACAGGGCGCCGCTCTTCTCGAGAAACTCCGGGCGCAACCCATGCCGCATATGCAGAGGCAGCATCGCGGCGGACATCACGCCACCAAGCAGCATGATCACCTTGCCCGACGCCCATTCTCGCAGCAGCACGGCGCCGCAGACGACGACGACCAGGATCGCGACGGCGACGAGATGATTGAGCCCCGCGCGGTCGAAGCCGAAGACGATGTCCTGCGAGATATGCAGGGCAAGCAGAAGCACGGAGAGTATCGAGGTCACACTCAGGAGATCGGTCTGCTTCACAGGGCTCGCTCCACGGGAGTCAGATGATATACCCAAGACGAGTCACTCCTTCCAGTCTCGAAATCTCAGGAGCATTCGATGCCGGCCGGGGCTCGCGGGATCTGGCTTCTTGATTCACCTGCCGACCTTTGGTTCCCGATGACAGACAACGGGTTCCCGCGGGGCCGCGTGACTACCGATGGGGAGGCGGGATGTGGACAGAGTGTGGGCGTGACAACTCTCTCGGCGATAACGCGCACTTGGGCCCCAGCTCTGAGGGTTAGCGGTCACGTCGCTATCCGTAATCCAGCCGTCGTCAGAAAGCTCCGGCGCTCGCTGCCGGGGAAATCGGTTCCCCGATTCCCGGAGCCCCACGATGGGAATATGCCCGAGTAAATCGGACCAGCCCCGGGAGCAAGGTCATCCTTTATCTCCGGCGATCATCCGCAAGACGCCTGCTGGCGGACAATAACAAGAGATACGCCACGCAACTCGTACAAATATTGACGCATGCCCTTCGAACACGTATACCGACTTCATTTCAAAATAATTTCGCGAATCAATTCAATGCCAAGAACCTTTCTGTATGCGCTCCGTTCCACTCTCTTCTTGTTCTGAAACTCGGTGCTCCCGATTGCCTTCCTGGCCACATATTCTTCCTCGATGCCTTTGTCGCCGATGTTCCCACCATAAGCGGCCATGTTCTTGTAAGTGAGATACAAAAACATGTTGGGCTGATCCGGTGATTTTGGACTGGCCTGGAAGACCTTGTAATCGATGATTACCCCGGCTTTCTTCATGGCCTCCATGGTCGGCTTCCATGTCGACTTCAACCAATCGATGTACTCTGGAAAATGCCCGTACTCCACTTGTATATAGTCTACCTCAGTGACCGGGCCGTCAGTATACTGGCGATCATTCTGGGCAAGCGCCTCCCGGGTAAGTGTATCCTGGGCGCGCGCATCACTCGAAAGTGATGAAGCGGCGAGACAGATGGATAAAATGATCGTCTTATTCATTTTCTCAACTCCTAACACTAAGGTTCACGATATCGTCAATATCCGCCGGCGATGAGCCTGCGAATCTGTCTCACCGCGTAATCGACCTTCATGTCGAAGGCGCGCTTCCCCAACTCCGCCGTTGAGCGGCGCGCGTCACCCTGGATTCCGTTTTGTGGGGTCTCCGGTCCTATCTGCACCTTGCCATCGACGACGGGATCCCCCAGTGCAGACGCGAGCAGATCTCTGCGCACCCATGTGTTGTCCTTGTCGAGATACATCATTTGGGAGGTGTCGTAAAGGTAACCGTGGAGGCCGGGTGGATAGCCGCGCTGCGCCAGGTACTGGTCGAACGCATCATTCGCGGCCCGATACACCTGGTCACAGTAGAACACGCGAATTCCGTTTGGCCTATAGCGGCGGTCGAGCTTCCTGGCGACGTCCTCGTAAACCTGCTGCTGGCCGCCACCGTGATCGCCCATGAGAATCACGTTGCGGAAACCGTTGAGGATCGATTCCTCCGTGATGCGCTCGAGGATGGCGGCGAGCAGCTCGTTCGTGATTCCGATGGTACCGGGAAGCGCTTCTGCATCGTTCGGAGTGTAGGGCAACACGGGCATGAAGATCGCATTGCCGAGTTCTCTGGCGATCGCTTCGACCTGCGCATGCGCAACGACGTTATGGTAGCCGTTCGCCAGTTGGGGGCCCCGTTGCTCGGTACCGCCGGTGTAGATGAGCGCCGTCGTCTTGCCCGCCGCGAGCGCGGCCTTCACCTCCACCCAGGTCATCTTCTCGAACTCCACCAGATCGGCGTGCGCGCGCGGCGCAGTGCGCGCAGGTCCCGCTGCGAGTATCAGGGAGGCCGTGCCGCCCGCGATCAACAGGGGCAGGAAATGCGAGACCGAATTCGCGCGCATGCCATTCTCCTTGTCACCGGTGGTGACATATCTCTGTGCGGTGAGCACCCGGAGTAACGTGAACTGTCCCGATTGTGTTGGATATCGTTATGCGATCCTCATTACTTGCGGCCGCTCTCCGCTGGTCGAGGTGTTGGGCCACCGTGGGCAGCAGTCGCCTGGTCAAAGACGCCGGCCCTGCTCCCCGCTGGATGTTGCTATTTCGACCACGGCGGAATTACGCCGTTCGTGCGGGCGTAGGCGATCGACTGTCCCAGGTGCTCGTGTTGATCTCCAAAGAGGTATCGGATGGCGCTCTCTTTCGTCATTTCCTTCCCGAACAGCGTGACGGGAGTCTTCAGATCGCTGTCATCGAGCCCTTGGATGGTTTTCTGCAGGTTCGCGTAAGACGTCTTCAACGCCGCTTGCATCGTCCCTGGATCGGTGATCGGAGCGGCGTCCGGACCGCCGCCCGCGCCCGTCAGTGTTCGCGCGAGTATGCCGTTTTCCCTGACGATCAGGTTGAATACATCGCCAACCGACCGCACTCCCTCACCGGGTTTCCAGTCATACTTGCCTGCCATGACGCGCGCCAGGCCGCTAAACTTGTCGGAAAGAGTGCCGGCTTCTTTGGTGAGGGCGGCCTGTGTTCCTGCCGGCTGCGCCGTCGCCATCGGCACCATCAGGGCGGCCGCAAGCGCGCACGCGCCGTACTGAATCAGAATCATCTTCATGCGGAACTCCTTTACGTCGGTTCAATCCATTCGGGCTGCTCGTAACGCAAGGGCATAAACTCCCTGCTCTTTAGTAACGGAGAACAGACGCTTCCACAAGTTCATTATTATCACGATGATATTGACATTCCAGCACGATTCTGCTATTCGTTGGGCGGAGATTTTAGGAGTGCTTTTGGGAGGTTCTCTTGCTCGATGATTTACGCGCCCTCGTAGAGTTTGCCCAGGCCGGGTCGATAGCCGGTGCAGCCGATCGTCTATTCCGAACACCCTCTGCGATTACGCGGCAAGTGCAAAGGCTGGAGGCGGCATTGGGTGCCGAGTTACTGGACCGCTCGGTGAAGCCTCCACGCCTGAACTCGCTGGGCTTCAGGGTGCTCGAACAAGCGCGAGACCTGCTGCAGCGGACGGAGACGCTGAAATCTCTTACGTCGAGCGACACCGAACCTCACGGCCTCTTGCGCATCGGGCTCTCGCATGCCCTGGCCGAGGGAACGCTTTTCGAACCTATTCAGGCGCTCACTGAGAAATACCCCAAGGTCCGAGTGCGGCTGTCGAGCGAGCTCACGGGTGAACTATTTAACAGGCTGCTCGCGGGTGAGCTCGACGTTGTAGCCGTGAGTCTACCCGAAGGTAAAGCCGCGCCTCCACCTCTTCGGACGAATATCATCGCTATCGACCGCATGGAGATCGTTCAAGGCACCGCAGGCAACTTTGACGGCAGTTGGAAAAGCTTGGGCCGAGCACCCTGGGTGCTCAATCCGCCCGGGTGCTTTCTTCGGGCAAGCCTCATCGATC
>DASTIQ010000308.1 GCA_035717485.1 Thermoanaerobaculia bacterium
GCGAGGCGGTGGCATCGGTCGACAAGCTCGCCAGGCAGGTGCTGCCCGCCACGATCAGCACGAGCTTCCAGGGCACCGCCCAGGCGTTCCAGTCGTCGTTCCAGGGGCTCGGCATGCTGCTTCTCATGGCGATCCTGGTGATCTACATGGTGCTGGGAATCCTGTACGAGAGCTTCATCCACCCGCTGACGATCCTCTCCGCCCTGCCGTTCGCCGGCTTCGGCGCGCTCGTGACGCTCCTCCTGTTCCACACGGAGCTCTCGATCTACGCCTTCGTCGGGATCATCATGCTCGTCGGGATCGTGAAGAAGAACGGCATCATGATGATCGACTTCGCGATCGAGGCGCAGCGGAAGGAGCACAAGTCGTCGGCCGACGCGATGTACGAGGCGTGCCTCGTACGGTTCCGGCCCATCATGATGACGACGATGGCCGCCCTCGTCGGCACGCTGCCGATCGCGCTCGGCTGGGGCGCCGGCGCCGAGGCGCGGCGGCCACTCGGCCTGTCGGTCGTCGGCGGGCTCGTCTTCTCTCAGCTCCTGACCCTGTACGTGACGCCCGTCTTCTACATCTCCATGGAGAAGATGCGGCACCGGTTCGAGCGGCCGCGGCGCCGCCCGGAGAGCCGCCGGGAGCTCGGGGAGCCGGAGCCGGCGGCGCCGACGCGGGGAGCGGCGGCGGGGATGCTGCGGCTGAGGGATTAGCCGGCTCCTAAGCCCCCTCGATCACGGGACCTCCCACGACGGCCGCGCTCCCGCTCGACCGTTCGCCGTGCTCCCGCAGGTACGCCTCCGGCCTCATCATGCGCTGGGTCCGCGCGAGCACCCTCAGGAGGTACGGGACCTGCGAGGGACGGACCTGCCGCACCCAGTCGATCCAGCGCTTCTCCCCCGCCGTGTTCAGGATCGACCGCTGCCAGGTTTCGGCGTAGAGCTCGAAGAATCGCCGCGCGCCGAGCCGCGGCTCCCAGAGCACGTGGCTCATGTCGAACTTGAACCACGGCTGCCCGCGGAGCCGATCCTCGGCGCGGCGGAAGAGCTCGGTGCCGGGAAGCGGCGTGAGGATCGTGTAGCCCGCCCGCTGGAACCCGTGCGTCGCGACGAAGTCCCACAGCTCGCGGAAGTCTTCCTCCTCCCAGTCCGGGTCGACGAGGAAGTTCCCGGTGACGCCGAACGCCAGCCCGCGCGCGAGCCGGGCGGCTTCGACGCTCTGATTCGCCGTCGCGTCCTTCGTGACGCCCCGGAGAGCGGAATCGCTCGCCGCCTCGAGGCCGAAGAAGATGTCGAAGTCCTTCGCGAGCGGGCGCCACTCCGTCAGGAGATCCGGATGCCGGCAGACGAGGTCGGTCCGGGTCTGCACGAGCATCCACCGCTTCCGGACGCCTCGGCGCTTGAGCTCGCGCGCGAGGGCGCGGCTCCGGTCGGGGTGATTCCAGAACAGGTCGTCGACGACGAACACGTTCTCGCCCGCGCTCTCGAAGTCGTCCGCGACCGTTCCGATCGCGCGTTCGCGGAAGCTCCTGCCGTACAGCTGCCAGACCGAGCAGAAGCTGCACCGGAACGGGCAGCCGCGGGCGGTTTCGATCAGCCACACCGGCTTGAAGAGCAGGCAGTGATAGCGATTCCGGTAGCGGCCCACGAGCTCCCGCGCCGGAAGGGGCACCGCATCGAGGGCCGGGCGGTCCTCGACCGGGCCCGTCGCCGTCCAGCCGTTTCCCCGGCGGAGCCGGAGCCCCGGAACGGTCGCGGGCGGCCTGTTCGCGTCGAGGGCATCCGCGAGCGCCGGGAAGATCTCCTCTCCGTCGTCGGTGCAGATGGCGTCGAGCTCGGCGGTTTCGAGCGGGTCGGAATACGCCGCCGCGGCGTGCCCTCCCGCGACGATGAAGGCATCGGGAGCGACCCGGCGGACGGCCCGCGCGGCGGCGAGCACCTGGTCGTATTCGAGCGCGTGCATCCCCGAGATCCCGACGAGCGCGGGCCCGAGGCGCCGCGCGCGGCGGGCGACGGCGGGCTCGAAGCGCGCGTCGACGATCTCGGTCTCGTGGCCCCGACGGAGGAGCTCCGCGCCGATGTATTCGAGGCCGAGGGGTTCGACCCGGAAGAACGGCCCGAGGCCGAATCGCTCGTTGCCCGGATCGGGCCGGATCAGCAGGATCTTCATGCCCTGGAGAGCGGATTGTAGACTGAACGGATGCCGCCCGTTCCTTCGTCGTCCTCCGGATCGCCGGCGCGCTCGCTGAGGAAGTGGGTGGGCCACGGGCTCTCGAACCGGACGGTCTACGGCGCGCTCCTTCATGGCGGGACGCGGCTCCCTCTGGCGGTCCTCCGCGCGATCTCGACGGTCGGGAACGCGATCGCGGTGCGGGTTCTCCGCGGAACCGTACGGGACGTGGCCTCGAATTTCGAGACGGCGCTCGGCTTGCCTCGCGCCGCCGCGCGACGACTGGCCCGTGAGGTCTTTCGCCAGTACGGCCTGACCACCGTCGATCTCTGGCGGCTCCGGAGCGGCGCTCCGGAGCTCGCGCCCCGAATGACCACTCTCGGGCACGACGCCGCCGTCCTTCGCGCGCTCGCCCGGGGAGGGCGCGGCTTCCTCCTCGCGTCCGCCCACGTCGGGAACTGGGAGATGGGCGCCGCGGCGCTCCGCGCGGTCGGCCTTCCCGCCGCCGTCCTGGGTCAGCCGGAGCTCGATCCGGCCGTGCACGCGATGCGTCTCGCGATCCGGGAGCGCCTGGGCGTCGAATCGATCGACATCGGCTCGACGGTCGGAACCGCCCTCCGGGTCCGCGCCGCCGTCGACGCGGGACGCGTCGTCGCGCTCGCCGCCGACCGCGCCTATGCCGAGGATGCCGTTGTGGTCCCTTTCTTCGGCCGCCCGACGCCTTTTCTGCGCTCCCCCGCCCTCCTCGCGCGCTTCTGCGCGTGCGCCCTCCTCCCCTGTTTCTTCCTGCGAAACGCCGACGGCACCTATCGCGGCGCGCTCGGAGAGCCGATCGAGGCCGATCCGCGCGTTCCCGCGGACCAGGATGCCCCGCGGGTCATGAGCGAGGTCGCCCGCGCGGTGGAGGCGATCATTCGGGAGGAGCCGGCGCAATGGTTC
>DASTIQ010000309.1 GCA_035717485.1 Thermoanaerobaculia bacterium
CGCGCGTGCGGCATCGCGGCGGGGCGACGATCGGGCGCCGGGCGATCCCGCTCCTCTGGGCGGACCTCGTGCGCTGGAGCGCGCTCGCCCGCGGCCCGCGGGGAGCGCGCGCGGCGGCGCGCGCGTTCGCGCTCGGCGGACGCCTCCGCCTCGCGGCGCGATCGCTCATCGCTCCCTGGATCGCGACGTCGCGCCGCGCCGCCTTTCGCGAGGAGACCGACGGCTATCGCGAGGCGCTCGCCGCGGTGCGCGGGTGGGCGCGCTGAGGCGGCTCTTCCGTTTCCGGTCGCTCGTCTGGTACCTCGCCCAGAGGGATCTGAAGGTGCGGTACCGCCGGTCGAGCATCGGCCTCCTCTGGTCGATGCTGCAGCCTCTCCTCATGATGCTCGTGTTCCGGACGATCTTCGGCGCGGCGTTCCGCTTCGACCTTCCCGACTACTCCGTGTACGCGCTCTCGGGAGTTCTCCTCTGGAACTTCTTCCAGCAGACGATCGTGAGCTCGATGCACACGCTGCGCGGAAACGCGTCGATCCTCCAGAAGATGCCCCTCCCGCGCGAGGTCTTTCCGATCGCGACCGTCGTGTCGGGTCTGGTCAACCTCTCGCTCGCGCTCGTCCCGCTCCTCGGGATCCTCCTCGCGACGCGGCATCCGATCCGCTTCCCGATCCTCTTCGTTCCCGCGGCGATGGCGATCGCGGCCGCGTTCACCCTCGGGCTCGGCCTGCTGCTTTCGCCGCTCGCGATCTTCTTCACGGACGTCGTGGAGATCGTCGGCGTCCTCCTGACCGTTCTGCTCTATCTCACCCCGATCTTCTACCCCGTCGCGATCGTGCCGGCGCGGTTCCGCTGGATCCTGCGCTGGAACCCCGTGCGGCTCGTCCTGGACGCCTTCCGGACGCCGATCTACGCCGGCACGGTCCCGCCGCCCGCGGTGATCGGCGCCGCGGCGGCCGTGTCCCTCCTCGTCCTCGTCGCCGGCTGGGCGGCGTTCCGGCGCATGAGCGACCGGATCCCGTTCTACCTGTGAGCGCGGCCCCCGCGGTCCGGCTCGACGGAGTCTCGCTCCGTTATCGGCTCGCGAAGCAGAGACCGCGCTCGCTCAAGGAATACGCCCTCCACTGGATCCGGGGGCAGCTCGTCTACGAGAAGCTCTGGGCGCTGCGGGAGGTCGACCTCTCGATCGACCCGGGAGAGAGCGTCGGGATCGTCGGGAGGAACGGCGCCGGCAAGAGCACCCTCCTGCGCGTGATTTCCGGAGTTCTCACGCCCACCCGCGGCAGGGTGCGGACGCGGGGTCGCATCGCGCCGATCCTCGAGCTCGGAACGGGGTTCGACCCGGAGCTGACCGGCCTCGAAAACATCCGGCTCTTCGCCCTGTTCCTCGGCCGCTCCCATCGCGAGATCGACGCGGCCTCCGCGGCGATCGTCGACTTCAGCGGGCTCGGCGACTTCGTGCGCTCGCCGGTGCGGAGCTTCTCGGCGGGGATGCTCGCGCGGCTCGGTTTCGCCGTCGTGACCGCCTGGGTGCCCGACATCCTCATCGTCGACGAAGCCCTCGCCGTCGGCGACGCCGCCTTCCTCGCTCGCTGCCGGACGCGTCTGGACGAATTCCGGCGCGCGGGAACGACGCTCCTGCTCGTTTCGCACCAGCCGGAGCTCATTCGCGGCAGCTGCCGCCGCTGTCTGCGCATCGAAGCCGGACGGATCGTCGCGGACGGGGAGTCGTCCGCGGTCCTCGAGAGCTACGCGGAGGAGCGCCGGTCGGCCGTCGAGGAGCCGCGGGCGTGAGCGGCGCCGGCGGCGGCCGCGATCTCGCGGAGCCGCGCGGCGACCGCGGCCGGATCGTGCGAGCGCACGAGCTCGCGCCGGCCGAGCTCCGCGAGACGGCGCGCTTCCGCAGGGCGGGCGGCGAGAGACTCGACCGCCGCCACGAATCCCGCCGCGTCGTCGGCGAGCAGGAGGGCGTCGGTCCGGCCGAGACCGGCGGCCGCCGCCCGGGTCGCGACGACCGGGACTCCCCGGGCCCACGCCTCCAGGATCTTCATCCGCACGCCGGAAGCCGCGCGAAGCGCGACGATGAACACGCTCCCCGGCGCGAACGCCTCGCGGCTGTCCGCCGGGGCCGGATGGGGCACCACGTCCGGCAGCGCCGCGCTCTCCCCCCCGAAGAGGTGGAGCCGGGCCGCCGGGAGGCGTTCGCGGAGGGCGGGCCAGATCTCCCTCAGGAACCACCGCGCTCCGTCCGCGTTCGCCCACCATCGGCCGCCCGCGAGGAGGACCAGCGCCGGGCTCCCCGGCAGAGGCGCGTCGGCCGCGGGAAGCTCCGCCGGAAAGGGTGCGGGAACCGCGAAAACGCTTCCCGCTCCGCGGGACAACGTCCGGAGGCGGTCGGCGTCGCGCTCCGTCAGCGCGACTACCGCCGCGCATCGGGCGATCGCGTCCCCTTCCCATCGCGCGAGCCGCCTCGCCTCGATCCGGAAAAGGACCGAGCGGCCCGGCCCGGCGATCGCGGAGCGCGCCTTCCACAGATCGCTCTCGACGTTCTGGGCGCGCAGGACCACGGGAACGCCGGCCCGGAAAGCCGCACCGCACCCCGGGAGCGCCTGGAGCTGCTCCGCGAAGACGACGTCGGGGCGCCCGCCGGCGATCCGCCGTCCGACCTCCTCCGCGAGACGCCGCGACGCGTGGCGGGCGATCGCCACCGGGAGACCGTGCGCGAGCGCGAACGCGGTCTCCTCCGCCCACGGCGACCCCGGAACCGTGATGACGCGGACGTCCGGCGGCGCGGGAGGGGCGCTCGCGCCGGGGCAAACGACCGTCACGTCGTCTCCCGCGGCGGCCAGCGCCTCCACCGTGTTCTTCAGGACGAGACGGCCGCCGTCGACCGGAGGCCACGGCGGCTTCGTCGCGACGTACAGAACCCGCACCGCGCCGAGTCTACTCCGCGGAATCGGGCGCGATGAGCCTCCGGCGCGTGCCGCTCGATTATTCGTCGTCCGTCTCGCGCGCGCCGGACGAACTCCCGCCGTCGGTCGGAATCGTGGTTCCGGTGCACGGCGCGGCCGACGCGTTCGCTCGCTGCGCGGCGAGCCTCGCCCGCCACACGGATCTCCGCCGCCACGCGCTCACGATCGTGCTGGACGGTCCGGACCAGGGCGAGGCGGAGGAAACCGCGCGGGAGATCGAGGGATCCGGGGCGGCGGTTTCGGTCATCCGGCACGAGCGGACGCTCGGCTACGTCGCGAGCGTCAACGAAGCGGCCCGGGTCCCGCGCGGCGATCTCGTGCTCCTGAACAGCGACACGATCGTCACCGCAGGATGGCTCGAGAAGCTCGCCGCCGCGGCCGCCTCCGCCGCCGAGATCGCGACCGCGACGCCGTTTTCGAACGACGCGGCGCTCTGTTCCCTCCCTTTCCCGTTCCGGGCCAATGCGATTCCCGCCGGGTGGGACGTCGACCGGTTCGCGAGCCGCGTCGAGGAACGCTCCGAACGCCGGTATCCGAGGATTCCGACCGGCGTCGGGTTCTGCCTGTACGTCAAGCGGCGATGGCTCGACCGGCTCGGGCTCTTCGACGAAGCCTTCTCCCCCGGTTACGGCGAAGAGAACGACTTCTGCTTCCGCGCCCTGAAAGCCGGGGGCCGACACGTTCTCGACGACGCGACGTTCGTCTTCCACGAGGGGGGCGCGAGCTTCGGGTCCGCGACGGCGCGCCGGCGCCGGCGGGCGATGCGGCTCCTGCGCGCCCGCCACCCCGAGTACCTCCCGACGATCGCGAAATTCATGAAGGACGATCCTCTCGCGGAGGCGCGCGCGCGGGTTCTCGACGGCCTCCTTCCCCGCCGTGGAGCCGCCGGACCGCGGGCTCCTTCCGTTCTCCACGTCGTCCACGGCTGGCCTCCCTACAACCCGGCGGGGACCGAGGAATACGCGAGGGCGCTCGCCCTCCGGCAGGCGGCGAGCCGTCCGACGGCGGCCTTCGTCCGGGTTCCGGGTCCCGCGGGCAAGGCGACGGAGCTCCTCGACGGCGGCGTTCGCGTCCGGCTCGTCGCCAACGATTTCCGGCAGCGCAATCCTCTGGCGCGGAACGCGATCCGGAACCGCGCCATGGAAAAGGAGTTCGGCGCCTTCCTCGACGAAACCTCTCCCGACCTCGTCCACGTCCACCACCTCTCGGGGCACGGGATCGGGCTCCTCCGGGAAATCCGCCGCCGCCGGATTCCGTGGATCTTCCAGGCGCAGGACTGGTGGATGACCTGCGCCCGGGCGAATCTCTGGCACGCGGAAGGGCGGCTCTGCGACGGGCCGGGGCCGCGCAAGTGCGCGCGATGTCTCCCCCTGACGCGAATCCCTCCCGCCGCGCTCTGGAACCCCCTCCTGCACGCGATCCGCCGGGCCGCGGCGCGCCGCGCGCTTTCCGGGACCGCCGCGCTCGTGATGGGTTCCCGCTTCATCGAGAGGACCTTTCGCGCGATGGGACTCGGCGGACGCGCGCCGGCGCACGTCGTGAGCTACGGGGTCTCCGTCGGCGAGGACGGTTCGCCGCGGCAGCCGCCGGCGAAGCCGCTGCGTTTCGGAGTCCTCGGGTCGATCCTCCCCCACAAGGGGGTTCATGTCGCGGTCGAAGCGTTTCGCGCCATCGCGCCGGAAGACGCGCGGCTGGAGATCCGGGGATCGGAGGCCGCCTCGCCCGGGTACGCCCGAGCGCTCCGCGAGAGGGCGAGCCCGGCGGTCGAGTTTCGCGGCCCGTTTCCCGGCGAGCGAAAGGAGAGCGTGATCTCGGCGTTCGACGTCCTCGTCGTTCCCTCGGTGGGACTGGAAAGCTACGGCCTCGCGGCGCGGGAGGCGCTCCGCCGCGGCGTGCCGGTTATCGCCAGCCGCCGAGGCGCGCTCGAAGAGCTCTTTCCCGATGGGCGGGAGCCCGCGGGCGCTCTCTTCGCCGCCGGGAACGCGTCCGAACTGGCCGGCTGGGTCGAGCGGCTCGTCGCCGACACCGATCTCCTGCGGCGCTGGCAGTCCGCGATTCCCCGGGTCAAGGGGATGGACGAGCACGCCGAAGAGATCGAGACGATCTATGCCGGGATTCTCCGCCGATGACCTTCCGCTTCGGACGGACGATCCGGATCGCGGCGTCGATCGTTCGAAACGAAGGGCCGCGGGCCCTCGCCGATCGCGCGGCCGACCGGGCGAGCGAATGGCGGCGGCGGCGAGAATTCCCGCCGGCGCCGAATCCGCTCCCGGCGATTTCGATGGTGAATCTCCTCGGGACGCCGCCGGCCCCGCGGCTCGGAGGCGTCCAGACCCAGCTCCTCCACCGCCTGGCCCGCGAGGGGCGCTCGCGAACGGTCGCGCTTCTCTACCCCGACGGGGACGCTCTCCGCCTCGAGATCGAGCAGGCCGGAAATCGCATGCATCGGCGATTTCCGGCCGCGCGCGCCGCGCTCCTCCCTCTTCGCGACGCGGGATTCGAGGATGCGGTCTCGGAAGCGCTCCGGCGCACCGGCGCGCGCGCTCTCCACGTCGAGAATCCGGCGGGACTGCCTCTCGAGAGCCTCGCCCGGCTGGCGCAGTCCGCGCTTCTCGTTCTCTCCGTCCACGACTTCTCGCCGATCTGCGCCCGCACGGATCTGCTGGAGCGTCCCCGGTTGAGATTTTGCGGATACTGCGACGACGACCGCCGCTGCGCCGCCTGCCTCGGCCGCGAGGATCCGCCGGACGCCGCGTTCGCACGCGAGCATCGCCTCGCGGGACGCGCCCTCCTGCGGGCGGCCGCCGCGACCGTCTTCCCGTCGCGGTTCCTCCGCGACGCGCTTGCCGCGCGCGTTCCCGGCCTCGACCCGGCACGGCTCCACGTCATTCCTCCCGATCCTCCTCGCGCGCTCCCGGATCCGGAGCGAGCCGCCGCGCGGCCGGTCCGCCACGTCGCGTTCGTGGGCGCCGTGACGGTCCAGAAGGGCGCGCGCGAATTCGCCGACGTCGTGCGGGAGATCGCGCCCCGATTCCCCGGGGTCCGGTGGAGCGCGTTCGGGAAAGGCGACGGCGGGGAGCTCGCGTCCCTGCGTCGGCAGGGAGGAATCCGGATCCGCGGCTACTACCGCTCCGGCGCGCTCCCCGCCGTGCTCGCGCGCGAACGCGTCGACCTCGCGCTCGCGCTCTCCATCACGCCGGAATCCTACGGATTGACCGTCGACGAATGTCTCGCCGCGGGCGTTCCGGTGCTCGCGTTCGATCACGGCGCGATCCCGGAGCGGCTCCGCGGGCGCGGCGGATGGCTCGTCGCTCCGGAACGGGGAGCCCGGGGAATCGCCGAGGCGCTCGCCGGACTCCTCGCGGCCGGCCGCGCTCTTCCCGCGCCGCGACCGGCGGAACCCGCCGATGCCGCCGCGGCCCACCTCGCGCTCTACCGTTCGCTCGGGCTCCTCCCGCCGCCTTCCGAGCCGGCCGGGCGCGAGACGACGGAGGCATAGATCCGCTCGAGTTCCCCGACGGACCGCTCCCAGCCGTAACGCTCCTCGACGGTTTTCCGCGCGCGCTTCGCCATCGCCTGCGCCTCCCCCGGGTCCCGAAGCAGGCGAGCGACCGCGGACGCGAAAGCGCCGGCGTCCTCGGCGACCAGAAGCTCGCGTCCCGCCACGAAATCGAACGCCGAGGCCGCGAGCGGAGTGGCGACGACCGGCACTCCGGAGGCCATCGCCTCGAGGATCTTGAGAAGCTGCCCGGAACCCGCGCGCATCGGAGCGACCGCCACGCTCGCGCCCCCGAGCGTTTCCTCGATCCGGTCGACGTCCCCCTCGAGCCGGAGAGCTCCGGCCGCGGCGAGCGAGCGGATCGCTCGGGCCGGACGCGCTCCCGAGACGGCGAACACGGCCTCGGGAATCTCACGGCGGACGGCGGGGAGGATCTCCCTCCCGAACCACGTGATGGCGTCGACGTTGGGGAAATATCCGAGGTTCCCCGTGAACGCGATCGTCGCCGGAGCGCGGCCGTCAGGCCGGAAGGGGAACTCGCCGAGGTCGACGCCGTTGGGATCGACCGTGAGCCTCGGAAAATCGCCGATCGCGCCGCGATCGACCGGCGAGACGACGGTGACGTGCTCCCAGGTTCTCGAGATCTCGCGCTCGTATCGCGCCATCCGCTTCCACTCGGCGTACGCCGCCCAGCGGAGAAAGCCCGAGTCGCGCCGGAAGCGCCGCT
>DASTIQ010000310.1 GCA_035717485.1 Thermoanaerobaculia bacterium
CGGAGTCTTCGGGCGTCCAGCCGCCGTCCGCCCAGTCGGTCGCCGAGATTCGCGCGAAGAGGGGGAGCTCCGGCGGCCAGATCTCGCGGACCGCCGCCGCGACCCGGAGCGGCAGGCGCGCGCGGTTCTCGAAGCTCCCTCCGTACTCGTCGCCGCGGCGGTTGGCGAGCGGAGAGAGGAACTCGTGCAGCAGATACCCGTGCGCCATGTGCAGCTCCACGACGCGGAAGCCGGCGGCGAGAGCGAGCTTCGCCGAGCCGGCGAAGTCGTGGACGATCGCGTCGATCTCCCCCGCGGAGAGCCCCCGCGGCGCCGGATATCGTCCGAACGGAATCGCGCTCGGCGCGAGCGTCTCCCACGCTCCTTCGTCCGCCGCGAGCGGCGCGCCCCCCTCCCAGGGGACGCGCGTCGAAGCCTTGCGTCCGGCGTGGGCGAGCTGGATGCCGGGGACGGCGCCGCGAGCCTCCATGAATTCGACGAGCGGACGGAACGCCTTCGCCTGATCCGGGGACCAGAGCCCGCTGTCCGCGGGAGTGATGCGCCCCTCGGGCGACACGGCCGTCGCCTCGACCATCACGAGCGCGGCGCCCCCGACGGCGCGGCTCCCGAGGTGCACGAAATGCCAGGCGTTCGGCATCCCGTCGCGGCTCGAGTACTGGCACATCGGCGACACGAAGACGCGGTGACGGAACGCCGTCCCGCGCAATGTGAACGGATCGAACAGTCGAGGCATCGTCGCTTCCCCCTCCCGATTCTCACGGATCGCGCCGCCCGCGCGCAGGAGTACGCGCCGTTCGATCGCTTCGGAAGATATACGCGAATGCCCCGATTGATGCCCATGGATCAGGAAAGAAAAGGGGCACGCGCGTAGAGTCGAATCGTCATCACCCCGGCCCGCGCGCCGGAAAGGAGGATCGATGACCTACCTGAAGAACTTCCAGAACGTCGCCTCCGAGAACGATTTCTTCCGGAACGTTCTGTACACGGGCAAGCGAAGCCAGCTCGTGGCGATGAGCCTGGGGCCCGGAGAAGAAATCGGCGCCGAGACGCATCCGGCGACCGATCAGATCTTTTTCTTCATCGACGGCGCGGGCGAAGCGACGGTCGATCACAAGCCGCTCCGCGTGGCCGCGGGCGAAGTGCTCTGTGTCCCGGCCGGGACGCTGCACAACGTCCGGAACACGTCGAAGAAGGCGATGAAGCTCTTGACGCTCTATGCGCCGCCGGAGCATCCGGCGGGAACGGTCGAGAAGACGCGGGAGGAGGCCCTCGCTTCGCACACCCACTGAGCGCCCGTTTTCGGATTCGGTTCCCGGTTAACTTCGCGCCGTCTGGAAGCCCCCTCGGAGGAGAGCCGGGCGGAGCATCTACGAAAAGGAGACCCGTCATGAAACTCACGAGACGTCTCGCATATCCCCTGGCCCTCGCGTTCCTCTGCGCTCTCGCCGTCCCGATCGCTCGGGCGGACACGGCGTGGAGGACCCCGCTCCGGCTCGCCGAGCCGACCGAGATCCCCGGCATGACCCTCGCTCCCGGCGAGTACGTGATCAAGGTGATCGACACTCAGAAGATCCGGACCATCGTCCAGTTCCTCAACCCGGCCGAAACCGAGGTCATCGCGACGGTGCTCGCGGTGCCGCTCCGTCACGTCGCGGCCAACGAAAGGACCGAGTTCACGTATTTCCAGCGCGCCGCGGGACATCCGCAGGCGCTGAGGACCTGGATGTATCCGGGCGAAACGTTCGGCGTCGAGTTCGTCTATCCGAAGGCGGAAGCGATCATCCTCGCCGAAGAGACGCACGAAACGGTTTACGCCACGCCGGCGCCGGAGCCGAGCCTCAAGGCCGAGGTGGTCGAAGTCACCCCGGAAAAGAAGGAGGTTCCCCTTCCGGAGCCCGTCCTTCCGAAGACCGGCAGTGATCTGCCGCTCGTCGGACTGCTCGCGGCCGCGTCGCTCGCCGGCGCCGCCGGACTGAGGGTCCTCGGAAATCGGATCGGCTGATTCGATGCGCTCTTCTTCCGGCCTCCGGGGCACCCGCCCCGGAGGCCTTCGTGCATTCGAGCGGGCGCTCTGGATCGCCGGCGCGCTCGGTCTCGGCTGGTGCGCCCTCGTGATCGCCATCACCCGGCTCGACGAAGCCGCCGCGTCGCGACGGCTCGACGCGGCGATCGCGGCGCGCCGCTCCGCCTCGCCCGTTCCCTCCGAAGCAGCCGCGGCCCCCGCCATCTCGCGGAGCGCCCCGCTCGCGGAGGCCGCGGCCCCGGAAGCCTTCGGGCCCCCCGCCCCGCCTCCGTCCGCCGCTCGAAAGTCGGCGCTCCCCATCTCCCGGCCCTCCCCCCCGCCGCCGCTCGTCCGAGGAGCGATCATCGCCCGCATCCGAATCGAGAAGATCGGCCTGTCGGTGGTCGCGCGCGAGGGAGACGACTCGCTCACTCTCCGATTCGCGGTCGGACACATCCCGGGGACGCCCATTCCGCCCCGCGGAGGCAACGCCGTGTTCGCCGGCCACCGCGACCGCCAGTTCCGGAGTCTCGGCCGGCTCAAGCCGAATGACGCGATCCGGCTGACGACCGAGGACGGAGAGTTCCTCTACCGCGTGGAATGGACGGCCGTCGTCGATCCGGACGCCCTCTGGGTGCTCGACCCGACGCCGGACGCCAGCCTCACCCTCGTGACGTGCTTTCCGTTCGGCTACGTCGGCAGCGCGCCGGACCGGTTCGTCGTGCGGGCGCGCCGCGTGGAGAGCTAGAGTCCGTTCCCTTCCTTTCGGGTCCCCGGCCATCGTTGCGGGCTAAGATCGCCGCCATGCGCTCCGGCCGGAACTCCCTCGCGTGGGCCCTGGCCGCGCTCTGCGTCGTCTGGACCGCCGCGCAGCTCGCGCTCGCCTGGAACGACGCCCCGATCGTCGACGAGCCGATCCATTTCTTCGACGGATCGCTCGCGGTCGATCTCGGAAACCCGACGGCGAACCCCGAGCACCCGCCGCTCGTCAAGATTCTCGCGTCCGCGGCCGCGCGCCCCTGGCGGTCGCGCGCCGCGCCCGCGCCCCCCGGAACGGATCCCCGGACACCGGCGCCTTCGCTTCTCCTGGTTCCGCACGCGAGCGTTCGAACGCGGATCTTCGCCGCGCGCCTCCCCGCGATCGCGATCGCGCTCGCGGCGATTGCCGCCTGCGGCGCCTGGGGCGCTTCGTTCGGCGGAGCGGCCGGCGGCTGGGCGTCGGCGGCGCTCCTGGCGTCCTCGACGCTCTTCGGCGCGCATGCCCATTTCAT
>DASTIQ010000311.1 GCA_035717485.1 Thermoanaerobaculia bacterium
GCCGGCGAGCCTCGTGCTCGCCGGCTGCTCTCTTTCGCAATCCGGAGGCGCCGTCCTGCCCGCGCCTCGCGGTCTGATGCGACCGACCCGTCTCGATTCCCCCCGGGTCCACTCGAGGATCTGACGAGGCGGATGACCGGCGTCATATCCGCCTGCCGGTATCCTGTTTACCTTCATCTCCAGGATGCCGATTCACCCCGCGACCACCGCCGAAAGCCCCTGATCAGGCGACGCCCCACGGACTGGTCGCAACGGTGGCGGCATGCCTTCCAGATCGCCTTTCTCCTGCTCAACGCCGCGCTCGGCGCGCAGTTCTACCTCTGGGTGCGCCAGATCGAAGTCCGAGGCTCCGCGCTCCACGTTTCCCGTCCGCCGGGAGTCGAAGGGTGGCTGCCGATCGCCGGCCTGATGAACCTCAAGTACTGGGTTCTGACCGGGCGAATTCCGGCGATCCACCCCGCGGCCATGTTCCTGCTGGTCGCGATCCTGGCGATCGCGTTTCTGTTCCGAAAGGCGTTCTGCAGCTGGCTCTGCCCGGTGGGAACCGTCTCGGAAGCTCTGGGAAGCATCGGGCGAAAGATCCTGGGACGAAACCTGCGCCTGCCGAAGTGGATCGACGTGCCGCTCCGCGGGTTCAAGTACCTGCTGCTCGGATTCTTCGTGTGGGCGGTCGCGAGCATGTCGGCGCAGGCCATCGAGGCGTTCATGCAATCCCCGTATGGACTGATCGCGGACGTCAAGATGCTGAACTTCTTCCGCTTCATCGGCGGGACGGGGCTTTGCGTGATCGGTTTGCTCGGCATCGCGTCGATCTTCGTCGCCGACTTCTGGTGCCGCTACCTCTGCCCGTACGGCGCGCTCCTCGGGCTGGTGTCGCTTCTGAGCCCTGCCCGAATCCGCCGCGACACGAATGCCTGCATCGATTGCGGCAAGTGCGCCAAGGCGTGCCCGGCGTCGCTTCCCGTCGATCGGCTCCCTTCCGTGCGCTCGGCCGAATGCAATGCGTGCGTCGCCTGCGTGGCCGTCTGCCCCGTCGAGGGAGCGCTCGATCTGTCGCTCCGGCGGCCGGTCCGGCGGCGTCTCTTCGCGCCGGCGCTCGCCGCCGCAATCATCCTGCTCTTCGTCGGGGTCGTCGGGTTCGCCCGGACGACCGGCCACTGGCGATCGCGTGTGCCGGAATCGTCTTACCGACAGCTCGTCTCCCACTCTGAGGAGGTCGGGCACCCGATGCCCTGAGAGGCCGAAGCTTCAGAGGAAGAAAAGGCTCAGAGTCCTTTCCCGGCGTCCTTCTGTGGCGGCAGCGCCCGGTACCTCGCGGCGATCACCTGAATCGTCCCGTCCTGCTGCTCGGCGGTCACCCGCAGCAGGAGCGGAGCGTCGGACGTTCCCGCCAGATCGAGAACGGCGGGCATATCCAGATGCGTCGACCATTTCTTCGCGCCCGCGGCGTCGGTCGTCTCCGTCGCGGACTTCGATTCGGAGGCGATGGTCCGGTCGCCCTTCAGCACCTCGTAGTGAAGGCGCTTGAGTCCCTCCGAGCTGTCGGCCGTCACCTTCACCGTGACCTTCGGCGAGACGCCGCTCGACTCCGATCTCACGTCGATGACGGAGTCCGGCGACTTGACGTACGCCTCCGCCGGCCCCTTTTCGATCCGGCCGTGGGCGACCGACGTGTGCTGCACGATCACCGTGAAGCAGCCGGTCAGGAAGAGCAGCATGGTCGAGGCGAGGAGCGGGCGCAGTCTCATGGTGTCTCCTTCTTCGAGCGCCCCAGCGAGCTCGTTCAATCAATAGCAGACCGCCGGTCCGCCCGTCTTGATGCACGCGAATCAAGGTCATGCGGAAGGCGCGCCGCCCTCCGCGTCTGGCGAGATACCAGAAGCACCTCGGGTTCTCGGTGTTCGCCTACGGCCTTCTCGGTAACCACGCACACCTCACCTCGACTCCAATAACCGCCCAGGTCCGTCGCCAAGGCTCGTTCATTCATCGTCCTGCCTCCGATTCACGAGTCGACGACGACGAGCACCTTGCCGGTCGTGGCGCGGCCGGCGAGCGCGCGGTCCGCGTCCGGAAGCCGTTCGAAGGAAAATCGCGGCCCGAGGACGGGCGCGATTTCTCCCGCGCGCCACGTGCGGAAGATCCCGCGCGCGCTCTCCCGCAGGCGCGCGGTCCGGCCGGGCAGGAGCGAGAGGTTGAACCCGACGAGCGTCCGGCATTCCTCGATCGTCCGATAAGGTATGAGAAGCCCCATGGCCGCCAGCTCCCGGGCGGCGCGAAGCCGGGCGACGCCTCCCGGCCGCGACGCCGCCGCAAAACCGTAGAGCACGTAGCGTCCGCCCCGGTCGAGACGCCGCCAGAGCCTTCGGAAG
>DASTIQ010000312.1 GCA_035717485.1 Thermoanaerobaculia bacterium
GGCGATCCTCCTCTTCGGCGCGCGCCGTGACGAAGATCACCGGAGCGTCTCCTTCGGCGCGAACCGCGCGGCAGACGGCGTCCCCGCTCACGCCCGGGAGCATCCGGTCGAGGAGGACGAGATCGGGAGGCTCGCTCCGAAGGACGCGAAGGGCCTCGTCCCCGCGCGTCGCGACGACGACGCGGTACCCCGCGTTCTGCAGGTAGAGGCGCAGGAGTCCCGCGGTCTTCGCGTCGTCTTCCGCGACGAGGATCGTCGCGGGCGTCATGCCCGCCCCTCTTCGAGGAGCCCCCGGTAGAGCTCGACCACGTGGCGCGAAACGATCGTCATCGCGTAATTCTCCTCGACGCGCCGGCGGCCGGCGAGCCCCATGCGGCGTCGGAGGAGGGCGTCGCCGAGCAGCCGGTCGAGCGAGAGCTCCCACTCCTCTGCCGAGCCCGCGAGGAATCCGGTCTCTCCCTCGACCACGATCTCGCGATTCACGCCGACCGGGGATGCGACCGTCGGAAGCCCCGCGGCCATGTACTGGAGCAGCTTGAACCCGCCCTTCCCCCGGGTCCAGTCGTCGTCCTCGAGCGGCATGATGCCGACGTCGCAGTCCGAGAGCGCGGCCGCCTCGCCTTCCTTCGACCAGCGGACGAATTCGACCGGCGCCGGAAAACGCGCGGGCGGCCGCTCGGAGACGACGACGAGGCGGAGCGCCGGATGCCGCGCGGCGAGGCGGGCGAGCGCGCCCGCGACGATCTCGAGGTAGGGCAGATTCCCCGGGAGACCGATCCAGGCGATCCGGAAGCCGCCGCGGGGATCTCCCGCGGGCGGCGGGTACGGCGAGAGATCGATTCCGGTCGGAACCACCTCGACCCGGCGGGCGGCGGCGCGCGCGGCCGCGGCGAGAGTGGCGTTGCCCGCGGTCACGAGATCCGCGACCGCGCAGGTCGCGCGGAACTTCCGGACTCGGCGCGGAGACCGGTCGGGCTCCTCCCCCGGCCGGTCGGGCTTCCCGTAGTAGATCGCGTCGTCGAAGTCGTAGACGATCCGGCGGGCCGCTTGCCGGACGAGATTGCGCTCTCCCGACTCCAGCTTGAATTTCGCGATGACGAGGAGATCGAACGCGCGAAGACGCCGCATCCGTTCCAGCACCCGCAGGAGGTAGCGGCGGCGGGGAAACCGCTCGACCTCGCCGGCGATCCCCGCGCTCGCGAGGGCGGGGAGGTGCGCGGCGAGACGGTGCCGAAACGACGGGGCTTCGGGGTCGTGAACCCAGAAGAGGGCGCGGGACGTCATTCGCGCCGGAACGGCCGCGGTTCGCGCCGGAGAAACGTGAAGACGTTCCGTCCGTATCGCGCGACCCGTTCCGTTCCCCACCCCGGAGGCGGCGAAGGCTCCTCGCCGGCGTCCGTCTGCCAGACGATCGCGCCGTCCTCGGCGGCGACGGCCGCGACTTCGGCGGGCGAAATCGAGGGAGAGCCGTAGGGCGGATCCAGGAAGACCAGATCGAACTGCCGGCCGGCCGCCGCCAGGCGTCGAACGGCGGCGGGCGCGTCGCCGCCGATCACCTCGAGAGGCGCCCCGAGCGTCCGGGCATTCGCTTCGGCCGCGGCGGGATGGCGATCCACGACGGCGGCGGACCCCGCTCCCCGCGAGAGCGCCTCGAGGGCGACGGCCGCCGATCCCGCGTAGAGCTCGAGAACGCGCCATCCCCGCACCCGTTCCCCGAAAATGTCGAAAAGGGCTTCCCGCGCCCGCCCGGAGGTCGGCCGGGACCCGGGCGCGACCGCGAGACGCCGGCTCTTCCAGGCGCCTCCGATGACCCGGAGCGCGCCGGTCACGGAGGGAGGAAGCTCGCGGCCAGCCGGTCGAGCTTGTAGAACTGCGAATACGGCTCGTCGAGGCCCTTCAGCTCCACGACTCCCGCGTGCTCGTCGAACCGGACGATCCGGAATTCGACGCCGTCTCGGCGGCGGAGGATCCGTCCCGGGACGAGCTTGTCCGGCGGAAAGTCGCCGGCGGCCGCCCGCGGCTGCCCGAACGAATCCCTCAGGTCCTGCATCACCGATCGGACCCGTTGCGCTTCGGGAGAGAGCGCGGAGAGGCCGTCGAAAGAGATCGTCCAGGCGTGCCCGTCGGCCTTCGTCACGGTGATCACCGAATGGGGAAGCTCGTCGCCGCTCATTCCGCTTTCGAACGTCCCCGAGGCGTCCTCCACTCCGGGCGCCCGGAAAACGGCGACGTACGACTGGAGCTCCGCGGGAGCGAGCTTGCGCTTCTTCATCTCGGTCTTTCCGTCGGCCGTCGACTTCCGCACGAGCACGCCGTCGGAGAAGAGCGTCACGCGTTGCATCGCGGAGCCCGTGCGGACGACCCATTCGGCGACGTAGGTCGGGCCTCCTTCCGCGGGCGGCGCGACGCGGGCGTCGGCGGTCTCGGTCGTCGTGGTTTCGACGACGGGAGCCGGGCCGTCCGCCGCGGCGAGGGCCGCCGCCATCCCCGCGGCCGCGGCGGCGAGAAGGACCCGCTTCACTCCGCCTCCCGCAGCGCGAACGCGAGCTCGTCGGCGGGGCGGATGCGCCCGTCGACGCGCGCCCGCCACGTCCGCTCCAGCGCGCGGCCGATCGCGGGCCCGGGGGCCATTCCGGAACGCTTGAGGTCCTCCCCCCGGATCGCGAGACGGACCCGGGAAGCCTTCCTTCGGGCGCTCCGGAAACGGGCGGCCTGCCGCGGCCCGAGCGCGCTTTCGAGCGCGAGCGCTTCCGCTTCCCCGAGTCCTCGCGCGAACGCCGCGATTTCCGATTCGGCCGAGCCCCCGGAAAGGCGGGTCTTCAGGTCGGCGAGATCGGCGGCCGCCCGCACGTAAATGCTCCCGGCTTCTCCCGCGAGCCCCAGCCGAACCGCGACGCGCCGGCGGTCCTCGCCCGGAAGGTCGAGCCCCCACGCGAGCAGCGCCGCCAGGAAGCGCGTCTCATCGGAAGCGCCGCGCGAGATTTCCTCGAGGCGCCGGAGCCGCCGTCGGGCCGCCGCCGTCGCGGCCAGCCCCGGATCGATCGCCCGATCGAGACCCAGCCGGGCGAGACCGGAAGCGGCGCGGGCGGGGGGCTGCTCCGAAAAGAGCAGCTTCAGCTCCCGGCGCAGGCGGTCCCCGCTCACGGCGGAGAACGATCCGGCGGAGATCGCCTCGGCGATCCACCGGCGCGTTTCGGCGCCGATGCGAAAGCCGAAGCGGAGCGCGAACCGGACGGCCCGGCAGGCGCGCGTGGGATCGTCGTGCGGGGAGCGCGCGTGGAGCATCCGGACGACGCCGCGCCGCAGGTCCTCGCGCCCTCCGTGAGGATCGAGAACCGCCCCCCGAGCGGGTCCGGTGAGCGGGATCGCCATCGCGTTGACGGTGAAATCCCGCCGCCGCAGGTCCTCCTCGATCCCGGCGGGAAAGACCTCCGGCAGCGCGCCCGGGTGCGGATAGCGTTCTCCCCGGGTCGAGGAAAAATCGACGCGCCGCGCGCGAGGTCCGCCGCCGATCCGGGCCGAGGCGGTGCCGAACGCGTCGGAGGATTCGATCGCGATACCCCGGGCGCGTCCCCACGCGCGGGCGAAGGCGATCGCGTCCCCTTCGATCGCCACGTCGAGATCGCGGGGGCGGCGGCGGCGCAGCCGGTCGCGCACCGTTCCGCCGACGAGGAACGCGGCCGTCCCCTCCCGCTCCGCGAGCGCGCGAATCGAAGTCTCGGCCGCCCGGAGCGGGTCAGTCGTAGACATACCGGACCGCCCGGTCGCCCGCCAGCAGCCGGATCTCCTCGGTCAGCATCGGCGAGGGAGCCACCGACAGCGTCCCGTTCGTCTTCACGGTCGCCTCGAACTCGCCCGGCCGCACGAGGCGAAGCGAGACCGGAACGGGGCCCGGGTGTGCGCGGAGCTTTTCGTGAACGCGCGAGAGCACGTTCTCGTCGGCGAGGGTGAGGTCGAGCCGGATCTCCAGGGCGCGGGCGCGCCGGTCCTTCAGCCCCGCGAGCGGAGCGATCTCCTGGGCGTTCAGCTCGATCGACCCGCCCCCCTCCCGCACGATGGCGGAGAGGAGCACCGGCCGGTCGTCCTCGAGGAGGTTCCCCGATCTCTCGAAGAGCGCCGAGAAGACCGCGACCGGCACCGTTCCGGTCGTGTCCTCGAGGAGGAATTTCGCCATGAACTTCCCCGCGTTGACGCCCTTCTTGATCTTCTGCTTCTTCAGCCCGGTGATCACGCCCGCGACCTTGACGGACTTGTCGGTCCAGTCCGCGAGCCGCTCCACCTTCGCCTCGGCGAACCGCTCGACCTCTTCGGAGAACTTCGCGAGCGGGTGTCCGGTGACGTAGAAACCGAGAGATTCCTTCTCCCGGGAGAGGAGCTCTTCGAGGGCGTAGGGCGCTCCTTCCGGAAACGCGTCGGCGGGCGGACCGGCCTCGACGGCTCCCCCGAACAGGTCCGACTGGCCGCTCTCCCGGTCGAGCCGCTGGCGGGCGGCGCTCGCGGAGACGTCCTCGTAGGCCTCCACGAGCGAACGTCGGTTCCGGCCGAGCCCGTCGAACGCGCCGGCGTGGACGAGCGCCTCGACCGCCCGGCGATTGACGAGCTTCGAGTCGACGCGCATCAGGAAGTCGGTGAAGGACGCGAACGGGCGCAGGCGTCGTTCGTCGAGAATCGCCTGCGCGGCGGAATCGCCGACCCCCCGGACGGCGGCCAGGCCGAATCGGATCGCGTCGCCCGTGGCGGCGAAGGTGCGCTCCGACTCGTTGATGTGGGGCGGGCGGACCGGAACACCGGCGATCGCGCACTCTCCCATCACCCGGACGATCTCGTCGGTCGACCCGATCGAGGACGTGAGGCACGCCGCCATGAAATGGACGGGCCAGTGCGCCTTCAGATACGCCGTCTGGTAGGCGAGCAGCGCGTAGGCGACGGCATGCGATTTGTTGAAGCCGTAGCGGGCGAAGGGCTCGATGAGCGACCAGATCTCCTCCGCCTTCTTCTTCGGGGTCTTCGCCTCGACGGCCCGGCGGATGAACTTCTCCGCCTCGGCCTGCATGACCTCCTTCTTCTTCTTCCCGATCGCCTTCCGGAGGAGGTCCGCCTCCGCGAGGGAAAACCCGGCGACGCGCTGGGCGATCAGCATCACCTGCTCCTGGTAGACGAGGATGCCGAGCGTGTCCTCCAGGATGTCCTTCAGCTCCGGCAGCGGGTACGTGATCTTCGCGGTCCCGTTGCGCCGCCGCACGTAGTCCTCGACGGTTCCCGCGTCGAGGGCGCCGGGACGGTAGAGGGCGTTCAACGCGGCGAGATCGGAAAACACCGCGGGCCGGGCGCGCCGCAGGAGGTCCCGCATTCCCGAGGAGTCGAACTGGAAGACGCAGCCGGTCTTCCCCTCCCGGAACAGCTCGTACGTCTTCACGTCGTCGAGCGGCAGGTGCTCGAGGTCGATTTCGACTCCTTCCGACTTCCGCACCGACGCGACCGTTTCGATGAGGATGTCGAGCGTGATCAGCCCCAGGAAGTCGATTTTCAGGAGGCCCATCTTCTCGATCACGGTCATGTCGAACTGCGTCGTGATCTGGTCGTCGGCGGTCCGGTAGAGAGGCAGCTATTCCGTGATCGGACGGGGCGCGATGACGACGCCCGCGGCGTGCATCCCGGCGTGGCGGGAAAGGCCTTCGAGCCGCGCCGCGATCTGGACGACCTTCTTCGCGCTCTCGTCGGTCTTGACCAGCGCCTTCAGGTCGTTCGAGTCCTTCATCGCGGAGTCGAAGGTGACGTCGGGGCCGACGGGGATCGCCTTCGAGATCTTGTCGCCGAGCGAGACCGGGAAGCCGAGCACGCGGGTCACGTCGCGCACGGCCGCTTTCGGCTTCAGCTGCGAGAACGTCACGATCTGCGCGACGTTCTCGCGCCCGTACTTCGCGGTCACGTACTCGATGACCTCCCCGCGGCGCGCCTGGCAGAAATCGATGTCGATGTCCGGCATCGAGATCCGCTGCGGGTTCAGGAAGCGTTCGAAGAGCAGGTCGTAGCGGAGCGGATCGATCTCCGTGATGCGCAACGACCACGAGACGATCGAACCGGCGGCGCTCCCGCGCCCGGGTCCCACGGCGACGCCCGTTTCCCGTGCGTGCCGGATGAAATCGGAGACGATGAGGAAGTAGGAGGGGAATCCCATCTTCTCGATGACGTCCATCTCGTAGTCGAGGCGCGCGCGATACGCCTCGGGGGCCCGCTTGATCGCGCCCGACGCGAAATGCGGCGCCATCTCCGACAGCCGCCGGTCGAGCCCTTCCCGGGCGAGATCGCGGAAGTACTCGGCCGCCGTGCGGCCGGGCGGCGCCTCGAAGCGCGGGAGGAGGAGGCCCTCGGACTTGAGCTCCACCGAACAGCGGGCCGCGACGGCGCCGGCGTTGGTCACCGCCTCGGCGCTCCACGCGGCGAACCTCTCCTTCATTTCGTCGCCGTCCTTGACGTAGAACTCGTCGTTGTAGAAGCGCATCCGGCGCTCGTCCTCGAGCGTCTTGCCCATGCCGATGCAGAGCAGCACCTCGTGCGGGAAGGCGTCGTCGCGCCGCAGGTAGTGGCTGTCGTTGGTCGCCACCGCCGGCGCCCCCGTCTCCGAGGAGAGACGGAGGAGCTCC
>DASTIQ010000313.1 GCA_035717485.1 Thermoanaerobaculia bacterium
CCGGGGCCGGCCCGGCGCTCGCGGCGGCTCGCGCGGTGCGCCGCGCCGCGGGGCCGTCGGCCGACCTGCCGCGCGCCCGCTACGTGCGTCTCTCGGCGGCGGAGGAGCCTCGTGGCTTCGGCCGCTCCTGAGTTCGAGCTCTACCGCCTTCGCCCCGCCGTCCTCGCGGACGTCGCCGAGGTCACCGCGATCGAACAGGCTTCCTTTCCCGTGCCGTGGAGGCGCGAGTTCTTCGAGAGCGAGCTGCGCGAGCTCCATCCGCCGCGCTACAACCGCGTGCTCGAGCGCCAGCTTCCGGGAATGCCGCGCCTCGCGGCGTACCTGTTCGCCGTCATCCTCTTCGACGAGTTCCACGTCAACAAGATCGCGACCCATCCGGCGGTGCGCGGAGAGGGACATGGGAGACGGCTCATGCGCGACGCGATCGACGCCGCGCGCGATCGGCGGGCCGCATCGATCGTCCTCGAGGTGCGGCTGTCGAACGCCGAAGCGATCCGCTTCTATCGCGCCTTCGCGTTCGTCGAGGTCGGCCGGCGAAAACGCTACTACAAGGACGGCGAGGACGCCCGTGTCATGATGCTTCCCCTCCTCGAAGAGCCCTTCCTCCGCGGCTGAAACGATGCCCGGAGCGCTCGGAATCCCGCTCCCTTCGGCGTTCCCCGGCTTTCCGATTTTCCGCTACAATCGAGACGTGGCCAGGGCGTTTCTCCACCGCCGCAAATTCCCCCCAGAAAGGAGAGTCTGAGCATGGTAGGTACCGACCTTTCCGAGGAGCTCGCGCACGACGAGAGATACCAGGAGCTTCAGCGGCAGCACCAGGAACACGAACGGCTCCTGCACCAGTTCGCCGAGAAGGGGCACCTGACCGAAGAAGAAGATTTCCAGGAAAAACGCCTCAAGAAGGAAAAGCTCGCCCTGAAGGATCAAATGGAGGCGATCCTCCGCCGCCACCGAGAAACCGCGACGGCGTGAGAATCCCGATCGCCGGAGAGGGAGCGCCCTTCCTCGCGCTCCCTCTCCTGGGAACGCTCGCGGCCGCCGTGTTCTCCGTCTGGTGGGCGGCGGCCATCCTCGGCCTCCTGACCCTCTTCCTGATCCAGTTCTTCCGCGATCCCGAACGCTCTTCCGGAGCGCCGGCCGAGTGCGTCCTCTCCCCCGCCGACGGCACGGTTCTGACCGTCGGCGACGCACCCTCGGGAGAAGCGGCCGCGGAGCTCACCCGGAAGGTCGTCATCTTCATGTCCGTCTTCAACTGCCACGTCAACCGCTCGCCGATCTCCGGCACGATCACCCGATACACGTACACCCCGGGCCAGAAGCTCGCCGCCTTTTCCCCGAAGGCCTCGGTCGACAACGAGCAGAACATGATCGATCTCGCCGGAGAGGGACGCCGGGTCGTCTTCAAGCAGATCGCCGGGGCGCTCGCGCGCCGGATCGTCTTCCGGAAGAAGCCGGGCGACCACTGCGCGCGCGGGGAACGGGTCGGCATGATCCGCTTCGGCTCGCGCGTCGACGTCTTCCTGCCGCCCGAAACGGCGGTCGAGGTCAAGCCGGGAGACAAGGTCAAGGCAGGACTGTCGGTCGTCGCGCGCTTCCGGGGGACGCGATGAGCGAGGTCGTCCGGCCCCGCCGGCGAGGCGCGCGCCGCGGCCTCTACGTCCTCCCGACCCTCTTCACGGTCGGCAACCTCTTCTGCGGCTACCTCTCGATCTGGAACTCGATCCAGGGGAACTTCGAATGGGCCGCCGGGCTGATCTTCATCGCCGCGCTCGCCGACGGGCTCGACGGGCGCGTCGCGCGGCTGACCCACACGGCCTCGGAATTCGGGGAAGAGTACGACTCGCTCGCCGACGTGATCTCCTTCGGGATGGCGCCGGCGATTCTCATGTATTTCTGGGGACTCTCGGGCCAGCCCGACCTGCAGCGGCTCGGGTTCATGGTCTCCTTCCTCTTCGTCGTGTGCGGATCGATGCGGCTCGCGCGGTTCAACATCCAGACGCACGTCGTCGACAAGCGGTTCTTCGTCGGCCTCCCGATCCCGATGGCCGCCTCGGTTCCCGCCTCGATCGTGCTGTCGAACCCGCGCGCGCAGATCACCCGCCCCGCTTTCTTCCTCCTCCTCGCCGCGACCGCGATCCTGTCGTACCTGATGGTCTCGACGATCCGGTATCGCTCGTTCAAGGACCTCGATCTGAAGCGCCGGCGCCCGCTCGGCGTGCTCCTCATCATCGCGCTCGTGATGGCGTTCATCGGATTCCGCCCCGCGATCGCCCTGATGACGATCTCCGTGGTGTTCGCGCTCTCCGGCCCGATCCTCCGGGGCGTCGCGCTCCTCCGCCGCAAGGCGCGATGAAGGACGCCGGGCGGAAGCTCCGCATCGGGCTGACCGATCCCGAGGGCCCCCTCGCCCGGCACCTGCGGGACGTGTTCGCCGGAAGCGGACTTCCGGTCTCCCGGTTCGTTCCGCTCGGAACGGAAGAGGAGGCCGGGGCGCTGAAGCCCGGCGCGGAGGAGCCGGAGATCGTCGTCCCGCCGGCTCGCGAGACCGTCGGCGATCTGGATCTGCTCGTCCTCGCCGGCTCGCCCGTCGACGACGAGGCGCGCCGGCTCGCGAGGGAGAACGGCGTCGCCGTCTGGGACGCCGCCGATACCCCTCCCGCGGCGTTCGGGTGCGCGGCGATCCTGGAGTCCGCGGCGCCGGAGTCCGCGGTCTTCACGCTGCTCGTCCCCGCCGCCGAGGAAGGGACGCGCGGAATCCAGGAGCTCTTTCGCCAGAGCGGCGACGCGCTGAATTTCCGCGATACGGAAGCGCCGGTCTTCGGAAGCCGGCTCGCCTTCAACCTGTTTCGCGACGCCCGGACGGACGCGCTCGGCGCCCGGATCGAGGCCCATCTCCGGAAACGGTATCCATCGTCCCCGGCGGCCGTCGTCGCGGTCCGGGCCGCGCTGTTCCACGGGTACGCGGGATCGGCCGTCCTCCGGTTCGACGACGCGGACGCGGCGGAGCGCGCCGCGACGCGCCTTCGCGCAACTCCCGGCATCACGTCGGAAAACGAGCGGGGCGCCTCTCCCGCCGCCGCCGTCGAGAACGGCGGCGTGCGGATCGACTCGCCCGAGGTGCGGGGCGACACCGTCGGCGTGTGGTTCGCGTTCGACGGGCTGGCGCTCGCTGCCGAAAACGCCGTCGCCCTCGCCCGACGGACCTGGCGGGAATAGACCCGCGTCGGCGCGACCGACGACACCGGGGTTCCGGGCGTTCGTCCTCCGCCGCATTGCCTCCGCCTTCGTCGCGGCGAGCGCGGCGCGACGTCTCCGCCGCGCCCGGTTACTCGAGCGGGGTGTCGGGTGTCGTGAGCGTC
>DASTIQ010000314.1 GCA_035717485.1 Thermoanaerobaculia bacterium
TGCTCGAGATCGCCCGCTGGCACGCCGCCCGGTTCGCCGCGGCGCACTGACGCCGCGCCGGCGCGCGCCGGCAACTCCCGCCCGAAGGTCAGCGAGCCGCCGGCGGCCCACCGAGCGCTTCGACGTTGCTCCGGTCCCCCAGGAGCTCCCAGCGCTGGAGCGCGAGCGGAACGTTTCCGTTCCTCCAGACGAAGTCGTGGAAGGACCGCAGGTTGAACCGCTCCCCCTGCGCCCGCCGCGCGTCGGCGAGGAGGCGCAGGATGTCGAGCTTGCCGATCTGGTAGCCGATCGCGAATCCCGGTGTCGCGGCGAACGATGCCGCCTCGCTCCGCGCGGTGGCGGCATCGACGGGCACCCGCGTCCGCAGGTAATCGGCGGCCTCGTCGATCGTGAAGCTCCCGAGGGCGAGCCGCACGTCGACCTCGACGCGGAGAGCCCGGAGGCGCATGTAGTTGGCGATCATCTCCCGCGATTTCGGGCTGTCGTCGAAAAGCCCCATCTCGAGCATCATCTCTTCGGCGTAGAAGCCGATGCCCTCGTTGACGCCGGAGTCGTACCAGAACCGGCGCACCGGGTCGGGATGAGAGCGCGAGAGCCAGAGCTGGAATGCATGTCCGGGAAGGCCCTCGTGGACCATGTCGGCGCGCGGCTCGCGCGCCATCGAGAGCGCGAAGTAGCCGAGCGCGGGCGACGGGGGAGGGATGTACCGCGTGGACTCTTCGGAGAGGCGGGACGCGAACGGGAAGTCGGTCCCTTCGCCGAAATCGGCAAGGGGAGCGAGCCATTCGGGTATCGGCAGGTATCGGTAGCGGGGGGCGTCGGGCGGAACCGTGAGGATGCCTCGGGAGCCGAGGTACTCGCGGATCGCGCGCTCGTCGCGATCGGCGCGGGCGATCTGTTCCGCCTGGTCGCGGAAGATCGGGAGTTCCGGGAGGTCGCGATGACGCTGCCGTTCGTACTCCTCGAAAGCGACGGCGCGAGCGTCTTCCTGCCGTCCCATCGCGAGGACCTCCTCGGGGGAATGGGGAATGAGCGCGACGTCGCGGAGGAATCGGGCATACGCGGCTCGGCCGATCGCGACGTTCTCGGGAAGTCTCTCGACCCGTGTGCGCAGCCATTCCCGGTAATCGTCGAGGGCCGCGACGGCTCGATCGACCGTTTCCGGCAGCGCGGCCGCCGACGCGGCGTCGAGACGGGGCGCCAGCGCCTTCGAGCTCTGTCGCAGCCTGCCCCCGATTCCCTGCAGGTCGTCGATCGCCAGGCGCGCGAAGGGCGCGCGGGCGTCGTCGAGGTTCTCGCGGGCGGCGGTCAGTGTCGCCGGGATCGATCGAAGGCGGGCGATGACCTCCCGCCCGCGAACGGTCGGGAGGGTTGCGGGCGGCACGATCGCGTCCACGTAAGCGGCGACGGTCTGGTCGACGTAGAACTCGGGGTTCCGACGCCATGAAGGATTCTCCTCGAGCTCCCACCGGACGCGCGCGAGGGCCGAACCGATCAGCCGGTAATCGACCTGCCGGGGGATCGGCGCCTTCGGGTCGGCTAGAGCCGTCCACCGGTGTTCGAAGGCGGCGAGCGCCCGCCGCCGTTCCTCGATCGATCGCGGGGACCAGTCGGGCGTCCATCCGGCCGGACGGTCGATCCTCGGCACGTCGTCCCGCGTGATCGGCTGCGTTGCGGCGCGCCAGGTCCAGAAGTCGCGCGCGAGCGCGTCGAGGTCGTCGGCGCGAGCGACCGAGAGGACGAGCAGGGCTCCGGCGAGCGAAAGAATCAAATGCATTTCATCGGCCGTCGTTTCGATGCGGATGATATGCGAGAGCGTTCGTGTATTGTTCAGGAACCCAGGGGCGCCCGCCGCAGGCCTCTCAGGCCTCCGGAGATCCCTCGCGTTTTCCGGCGATCATCACGTAGTCGGTGAAGACGACCTCGCCGCCCACGAGCTCCGGCGAATAGACCGACTCGAACCGCCGCACCGCTTCCGACTCGCCGTGGCGGGCCTGCGCGGCTTCGTCCTCGAAGATGAAGAGGTGGATGAACTTCGTGGGATCGTCCTTCTGCTGCCAGGCGAGATACATCCGGCTTCCCGGCTCGTTCGCTTTCACGAACTCCACGAACTCGCGGATCGCTTTCTCGACCTTCGGGACGGCTGTGGCTTTGACCTGGTACGCACCGGTTTGAAAGATCGGCATCGAAGCCTCCTCTTCGGGTCGAGCGTAACGCGAAGTGCGTGCTACCATCGGCCTCCCGTGGAGAGGTGGGTGAGTGGCTGAAACCAGCGGTTTGCTAAACCGCCGTGGGGCTTAAAACTCCACCACGGGTTCGAATCCCGTCCTCTCCGCCAGTTTGCTCAGCAGAATGGCGCGCCGCCTAGCGGCGAGTCGCGTCGCGATGGAGGCGGGATCGCCGGGTACGCGAGTGCGCCGGGCCATCCCGTCCTCCCCGCCATTTTGGTTCGCCGCGCTTCACAGATTGGCGCTTCGCGCCCCCCGACGCATCGCTATTCCGCCCGCAGCGCCGAGATCGGGGGGATCTCGACCGCGAGACGCGCGGGGATCCACGAGGCGAGCGCCGCGACGAGGGCGAGGATTCCGACGACGCCGGCGAGTGTGGCCGGGTCCCGCGGCCCGACGCCGAAGAGCAGGCTCGCCATCAACCGGGTGACGAGGAGCGCGCCGGCGATTCCGATCGCCGCGCCCGCGGCGGCGAGCTTGACGCCCCCGACGACGATCGATCGAATGATCGTCGGCGCGTTCGCCCCGAGCGCCATCCGGATGCCGATCTCGCGGCGACGCCGGGCGACCGAGTACGCGATCAACCCGTAGACGCCGATCGAAGCGAGCACGAGCGCCAGGACCGCGAAGGCGCCGAGCAGCAGGAGGTTGAACTTCTGCGGCTGCGTCGATTCCGCCACGACCTCGCGCATCTCGCGGACCTTCGTCACCGGGAGCTCTCGGTCGAGCTCCCGGATCCGGCCCGTCACTTCCCGAAGGAGCGCGGCGGGCTCAGTGCGGCTGCGGACCACGATGGACATCCATCGCTTCCAGCGCCGCGGCGTCTGCGCGTAAGGATCGTAGACCGCCGGCTCCTCCGGGCGCGCCGGCCCGAAATGGTTCACGTCGCCGACCACGCCGACGATCGTCATCCACTGCGGCGCTTTTCCGGGATCCGGAGCCCAGCTCACCCGCGCGCCGACGGCCGAGCCGCTCGGAAAGTACGCGCGCACGAAGCTCTGGTTGACGATCGCGACGAGCGGGGAGCCGTCTCGATCCTGGTCCGCGAACCCGCGCCCGGCGCGGAGCGGAATCCGGAGCACCCGGAAGTAGTTCGGCGAGACCGTGCGCGTCAGAACCTCGGGTTCCTGGCCCGCGGGGATCGGCGGGCGGCCGTCGATCACGAAGTGCTGCGTGAGCTCGCTGCCGCTCATCGGGAGCTCGGAGACGTATGCCGCCTCGGCGCCGGGCAGCGCGTTCAAGGAATCGAGCAGGCGCGCCCGGAACTGGCGCTGCTTCGAAATCTCCTCGTAGCGCGCCTCCGGAAGCACGAGCCGCATCGTCAAAACGTGATCCGCGCGGAATCCGGGCTCGACCGATCGGAGGTTCCGGAAGGTTCGGATCAGAAGCCCCGCCCCGGCGAGCAGCACCAGCGCGAGCGCAATTTCCGAAACGACGAGCGCGCTCCGGAGCCGGACTTCGCCTCCCGAAGCGGATTGGCCGCCCGAGCCGTCGCGGAGCCCCGCCTGCGGGTCGACGCGCGCGGCGGCGAGCGCCGGCACGAGGCCGAACACGAGCCCGGTCGTCGCGGCCATCGTGGCGGTGAACGCGAACACGGCCAGGTCGATCCGGATCGGGACGAGGGTTGCGCCGCTCGCCGCGCCGAGCGCCACGAGCGCCCGCACGCCCAGGTGCGCGAGGCCGAGCCCCGCGGCACCCCCGAGGAGCGACAGCAGCACGCTCTCGGTCAGCATCTGCCGGACGAGCCGTCCTCGCCCGGCGCCGAGCGCGCCGCGGATCGCCATCTCACGCCGGCGGAAGGACCCGCGAGCGAGCTGGAGGCTCGCGAAGTTCGCGCACGCGATCAGGAGGACGAGCCCGACGGCGCCGAAGAGCACGAGGAGCGCGGGCCGGGAGTTGGCGACCAGCGTCTCCCGGAGGGGGAGAAGATCCCGGCGCCGTCCCCGGTTGCTTTCCGGGTAGGCCTGCTCGAGCCACCGGTCGATCGAGTGCAGCTCCGACTGCGCGCGCTCGATCGCGGCATCCTTCTTCAAGCGCACGAACGTCGTGAGGAAGTGCACGTCCCGATCCGGCACGTCCCTGGGCGCCACGACCGTGACCGGCGCCCAGACGTCGGCCGCTCTCCCCGGAAGCCGCACCGAGGCGGGGAGCACGCCGACGATCGTGTACGAATTCCCGGAGAGCGGGATCCTGCGGCCGAGGACGTTCGGATCGGACCCCATCCGGCCGGTCCAGAAGGCGTGGGACACGACGACGACCCGGCCGGCCTTCCCCAGGTCGTCCGGGGGCCCGATCAACCGCCCCCGCTCCGCGCGGACCCCGAACACCTCGAAATACCGGAGCGCGCAGAGGCCGGCCATGACCTGAACGGGCGCGTCGCCCCCCGTGTAGTCGAGCGGGAAGATGCTGACGCCGCCGATCGATTCGATCGAGCCGCTTCGCGCCTCGATGTCCTTGAGGTCGGGCAGCGACTGGTTGTCGTCGGACCTCGATCCCCCGTTCCACACCATCGCGACGATCCGATCGGGCTCCGGGAAGGGGAGCGGACGGAGCAGCACCGCCTGGATCACGGAAAAGACGGCGGAGTTCGCGCCGATCCCGAGCGCGAGTGTCGCGATCGCCACGACCGAGAAACCCGGGCTCCTCCGGAGCGCGCGCAGGCCATAGCGGAAATCGCGCCGAAAGTCGTGCCACCACATCACGCGGCGCGATTCGTGGAAACGCTCCCGGGCGAGCGTCGAGTTTCCGAACGTCCGGCGCGCGGCGGCGAGCGCGTCCTCCGCGCTCATTCCTTCCTCGCGAAGCCGCTCGGCCTCGAGCGCGATGTGGGCTTCGATCTCCGAGGCGAAGTCCGCGTCGGAACGGCGCATCGCTAGGCCTCCTCGCCGAGCACGCGCCCCATCGCGGCCGCGATCCGCCTCCACTTCGACGTTTCTTTGGCGAGCTGCCGGCGGCCGGCGGCCGTCAGCGCGTAAAAGCGCGCCCGGCGAT